>CAZWQC010000048.1:0-7158 GCA_964635785.1 uncultured Ectothiorhodospiraceae bacterium | reverse complement strand
GGTCCCGCGCGCAGGCCATGCGGGGTCGGCTCCGTCTGGCCATCATCGAGGAGGCCAACCGGGCCAAGATCAAGGACACGCTGCTGACCCTGATCGGTTTCCGCATTCTTTGGGGGCTTGTGGGTAGCAGTACCGCCCGCTTCGCCGAGTTCTTGGTCGGTCCGAGACGTGTGTTCGCGTACCTGCGCCAATTTTACCGTCCCCCCAGCCGTCCCGATGTCGGCCATAGCCCCACCGGTGGTTGGATGATCGTGATCATGCTCTTGGTGCTGCTGGTGCAGATCAGCACCGGCTTGTTCGCCCGCGACGACATCTTCACCGACGGTCCCTTGGCCCATTGGGTCAGCGACGAACAATCGGATTTCCTGACCGATTGGCACAAGGCCCAGGTCAACGTTCTGCTCGGTCTGATCGGCCTGCACGTTGCCGCGATCGTTTGGTACCTCATCATTCGCCGGGAGAATCTGATCCGACGGATGATCACCGGTTACCTCCGCTGGCCGGCAAGCGACGATCCACCCTCGCTACAGTTTGCACCGTTGTGGTTGGCGGTCGTACTCGTTGCGGTGAACGCAGCCGCCGTCGCCGCACTGATCGCGTTCGCTTGAACGCTTGGCAAAATAACGCCGGCATGGGTTTGATTGCCCAAAGCCGGCGAGCGGTCAACCGACGCGGACCAAAGTATCCGCGCCGTGGCAGAAAGCCGTTCTCAAGTTATTCCTTGAAGCGCTTATGGCAACCCTTGCAATATTCCCCAACTTCTTGCACTTGCTTGCCAATGGCCGGCATATCACCGGTCTTCGCCACCTCGGCCAAGACTTGAGTCGCTTGGGCGAACCCGTCCATCCCCTTCGCAAACTTCTCCCAGTTTTCCCAGATGGCCGGCTTGGCTTCCGAATCACTGGTCATCGCTTGGTCTTGGAACGCACGCTTCGCTAACTTCGCACTGATAGCCAAACCCTCGGCGTGACCGGCCAACTGCTCTTGGTAGGCGACCTCACCCTTTAAAATCGCAACGATGCTCTTCATGTGAGCCCCGACGGATTCCATGACGTGCTCACGGTACTCCACGACGGCTTTCTCATTGATGTCTGCAGCCAGGGCTGTGGCCACCGAACCGACGGTCAACATCACGATCACAACGAACTGCCAACGTACTTGCATAATCTGAATCACTCCAACATTGGTGAATTACACATGGATTGCAGGCGAAAAGCCTACCCGATTCACATCAACGAACCATGACCACAAGCAAGTGACAGCAAAATCGTGCTCGATTCTGTCGTCACAAACGAGTGGCGGGATTGCCCGGTTCGAGTTCACGGCAGACACTTCGCTGACACAATTTCTCTCGGCAACCGCATTGCAACGATTCTTACACAAACCCGTCTTATGATGGGGCGGCTCGACTGGGTGTGATAACGCTTCGCCCGAGACATGAATCGTCATTGTTTCAAAAGTTTTGCAACAAGTGTTGCTGTGTCCCTTGCCTTGCAGGGAAACAGACACAAAAACTTGTGAAACGATCGATACCTTTTCACTTTTTATTCACATTGATACTTGCAGCGACGGTACTTACCATGTTCAGATTCATATTTGTATTTCTCGTCCTTATCTTTCCTGGGAGCCATACCATGGCCGAATCCGCCAATCCCCAGGTGCTAATGGAAACCAGCTTCGGTCCCATTCGCCTGCAACTTTTCCCCGAACAAGCCCCGAAAACCGTTGCCAACTTCATGAGTTATATCAACGAAGGCTTTTATGACGGCACAATTTTCCACCGCGTCATTCCAAATTTCATGATTCAGGGCGGCGGTTTCACGCCCGAGATGAAGGAGAAACCGACGCATGCGCCGATTCCCAACGAGGCGGACAACGGCCTGAAACACAAACGGGGGACGCTTGCCATGGCCCGCACCTCGGATCCCCATTCGGCTTCTGCCCAGTTCTTCATCAACCTCACCGACAACGAATTCCTCGAGCACAAAAGCAAGACTGCGCGGGGTTGGGGTTACGCCGTATTTGGGGAGGTCGTCGAAGGCATGCAGGTTGTCGACGCGATTGTCGCAACGCCAACGACCCATCACGGCCATCACCAGGATGTACCCAAAGAAACGGTACTCATCGAAACTGTTCGCGTTGTGGAGTGAATCATCATGGCGGAAACCTTGTTCATCTCCGATCTGCATCTCGACGCCGAACGTAAACACATCATGACCGGGTTTCTGCGATTACTCGAAGAAGAAGCCGCAAACGCCGATGCGCTTTACATCTTGGGCGACTTATTCGAGTACTGGATTGGCGACGATGATCCGGCCGAACCCATGCAGCCGGCATTGGCCGGCCTTAAAGCATTATCGGCACGCGGTATTCCCGTGTATTTTCAGCACGGCAACCGCGACTTTCTGATCGGCGACGGTTTCTGCCAACGAACCGGCTGTACATTACTGCCCGAAGTGCAGGTGATCGATCTCTACGGTAGTGCTACCCTTGTCATGCACGGCGATATTCTCTGTACGGACGATGTCGCCTATCAAACGATGCGCGCCCAATTTCGAGATCCGTTGTTTCAGGAACGCTTCCTCGCCCAACCCCTACCCGCCCGCGCCGCCCAGGCCCGGGCGTTACGTGAACGTAGCGAAGCGGCACAGCTCGGTAAATCCGATGCTATTATGGATGTCAATGCCGATGCCGTCCGTGAGGCGTTCCAAGACCACAATGTCGACAGGCTCATTCACGGTCACACGCATCGCCCCCATAGTCATCCGCTCGATATCGATGGCAAAACCGTCGAGCGTATTGTTCTTGGCGATTGGTACGAACAAGGCAGTGTTCTACGTTGCAGTTCAAATGGCTGTCAGCTCGAGACCTGGACGTGCACCGAAACCTAGCGTGAGCCCTAACCTAGGCTTGCGCCGACAAAGGGGGCGAGCCGACACACTGACCGTCGATTGGTTAATTCATGCGGATCGATGCTCGGCCAGGCAGGGTTAAATGAACCGATTGCTCGCGCAACGTTTCGATCGGTCCAAAACTGATCGCTCGAATGCGTCGTTACACCGGACTAAAACCGTGCAAGGGGAGCTTGGATAGGGTCCTCGCCTGGCGTGCGTTGCGCACTGGCACAGCGTCAGCCTGGGAAGCGAGTACGTACTTTTCAAACAGACTCGCGACAACACGCGAGTCATAAATGCCGGTCCGGTTTGCAAGCCTTGTGCGAATGCCGACTGTTTGCTTTTCTACACCATCGACGAAGAAAAAGTAGTGGAGGTTTCTCTCCGGCCGCATGCATCCATATTTTTGCTCGTACCGTTCTGGCGCGAGTTGAAGATCCAGTCGCAGTGGCATCGCTGGTGCACCCCGCATTCTAGAGTAAGTTGTCAGCTCCCCAATCGGTTCGAACAGCAACGTTTTTGTGTAGTAGCGCTCATGCCTTGGGTTCACCGCGATCACAAAATCCGTTGCGCCGAGGATATCTCGGACCAGACGGAGCGCGTATCGATACATGTGAAAGAGCAAAAGATTCGCGCTTTGCTCAGCTACGGATGCTTTGGCCGAAAGTTCACATAGAACACGTCGTTGTGCTCGCATCTCGTTCAGCCGATCTTGAATTAGGCAGTCCAATGGCAGCCCAACAAGACTATCCAATACACAGGTCAGTGTGCCAACCAGCCGCTGTCGACAGTAGGCGGTAATCACATAGCTACTAGGCAGAAGACTCCAATCGGTTAGGTGCATGCCAGCCGGATTTTCCAGAATATAACCCGACTTTAGGTATTCGTTATAGACCAGACGAAAAGACGCTTCGAGTTCCATCAGGTCGTCTGCCAGCGTGAGTACTAAATGACTCGAAGAATCTCGCATAAAGCTATCTCTCTATTTCGTAACCAGTAAGGCCGGGGGAGCTGACCGTTCAAACGACCAACAATGGACATGGTTGCTGTCCTAGTCGTTGCCCCTTTAAGACCAATGCAATTTTACGGCACACGGACTTTCTAATCATCGAGCGTGATCAGCTGACCGGATCAACTTCAAGTCTGTCCATCGCCAAGAACAGACTCGGTTAGGAAAGAACATCGAATCCCGGCTCAATCCCTGCACCAAACCAAGGGACCGCGCCAAGGTAGGCACTCGACACAATGATTCTTGCGATGGCGTTGCTATATTAGCAATAATCGTACCCGAGCCCCTAGTCTTATCGAATACCACCGACCCGACCGTCACTGCCAAGTTTCCCGACGAACTGGCTTATCGCCTCGCGGACTCGATCGGTTCGCCAACGGACAACCGCGCCAGAAGAACCGCCGCCGATGTCATTAGCCTGTCAGCACAACATAAGGCCAATATTCGTCAGGGAGTAAACCACGCTCAAGAGGCAAAAGCATTGGGCATAGTCACGCTAATGTAAAACGATTCGACACGTTCGGTCAGCCGAGCGAACCCGCCCGCCCAGGCGAATCCTCGTAAAACTGCACAAACGGCAACACCAACCGCCGCAGCAACAGTCCCACGCCGCCCCACAGGGTGATAAACCACAATGGTACACCGCCGAGCGGATCGCCCGGATAGCCCCATTGAGCGCTAGACACGCCGGTGTACTCGATCGCCGCGCCGAGTAGGATCATATAACCGGTGTAGGCCAGATCGTCGCGTTCGTGGAACAGGATCAAACCGACGACGAGCAACATCGCGGTGATGATGAGCAACATCGTCTGGTCTGGAATCGAACCGAACGCGAGCGCGTAGAGCAAAGCGAGCACCCAAACCGGCCAGGTCACCTGCTCCGGCGCCCGCCCACCCACCATCCGGCGGGTATGCAACAAGTAAAAGCCCCACATGACGAGTTCGTAGTAGGGCATCCCGAATACGTCGGGGTGGGTAAAATAGAATATCCCCTGTTGCAGGGAGAGCGTGTTCATGACGGTGAAAAACACGCTGGCGACGAGGAACAGCACGATTTCCGGTCGCGAAAACCGTCGGAACGAGATGAGCCAAAGGGCGAGCAGTACAGCGAGCTTTAAGAGGTTGCCCGGGAGGAAGGCAATAACCAGCAGAGTAAGAGCCAATTGGGAAACCAAAGGCGATAAGAGAAATTTGTATTGCATCGGACTGCCCCAGCAGGCATTTCATGGAGTTTAGCTCGCAGGTTAAAAACTAGCGAGTTGTACAATGTGGGCGACGTAGAGGATGCGGTTCGGTCGTCACCACATCCCGGGAACGGGAGCAACCAACCCGTTCTATGGGCGGGTAAGACCCTAGGGTGACAGCCGTTCGCGAACCTACAAAACCCGCGCCCGTGAATAAGATGCGTGACCCCACAAAAATGCCCCGAGTTCCTACGACGGCGTTGTGATCCGCGTCCGTGGTCCATCATTTGGCAGCACCATCGAATAGAGCGCAGTGAAACCCATCAGCGGCAACCCACCCCAACCAAAACGTCCGAGTTTGCCGAAGGGGGCGTTTCGGAACCGTCCATTGGCGTTCGACACGATGGGTTTCGCGGCGAAGCGGTGTTGTCGTTCCATCATCGGCGCCGTGCCGGGGCCGCGCTACCCATCGTAAGCTGGCTCGCCTTGACATATCATGATTCGATATTAATTCTGTTCATCAACAACACGACTTCACCGAGATCTGTCATCCATGAAGAGAAAAGCGATCGACTTGCCGTTAATGCTCTTACGTGAAACCCTTTGTTCACCTCGTCTTGCCAGGCAACCTGAGCCCTCGATAGAAATGGATAACCCCGACAACATTGCGGCATTCCATGAGCAAGGACAACCATCGGGACCGTTGTTACCGATTTACCATTTCAATGCGATGGCAACCAGCCGTTTGTTGCCCAAGGGTGGAACTTTACTAGATTTAGGATCAGGTTCTGGTCAATACCTCGCTTATCTCGCGAGATGTCGACCGGATATTCGCATAGTAGGCGTCGAACTTGCCTCGGGCATGATAGAAAAAGGCCAGATTTTCCTGCAAGAAGAGCACTTGGAAGATCGGATTGAACTCAGGCAGGGTGATATGACGCGGGTCAGCACCCTCGTTCCAGAGCCTGTGCACGCCATTAGCTCAGTATTCTCGTTGCATCACCTGCCATCCGACGACGATTTGAGCGCTTGCTTGAAAGAAATCTCAACGATACATCATCGTTGTGGCTGTGCTTGTTGGATTTTTGATCATGCGCGTCCTCGACACCCTCTGACACCAGCACACTTCCCCAAACTGTTTACTCCGGAAGCACCTGAGATTTTTCAAGAGGACTCGAAAAATTCCTTGATTGCTTCTTGGAGCTTCAATGAGCTGACCAGCCAACTGATCCAGGCAAACCTGGAAAGGACAAAACACGCCTTAGCTAAATTACTGCCCCTGTATCAAGCACACTGGCTCGAAACAGATAGACCAGCGAGCATACCTGACCCAGACTGCAAGAGCAGCGAGTTGCCAGAAAAAGCCATTCGCGCATTCAACCAATTGCGCAGGCTCTTTCCGTCCGTTCCGCTAACGTCATGCGCATGACTGAAGCACATCTGCAGCGTTACCCGTTGGCTGTCGGCTTTGACTTAAGCGACTGACTGTTATACTTTTTGCCTATGAAGACCCATCGTGGTTATCTCTGGTCGGGAAGGCTGAACCCGTCGCTCCAAAGCAACGACAATGCTCCGCGAGTGCCTCGCTTATCGCTTGTCCAGCGAAGACAATCGTTCGTCCTTTCGCGCTTGCTAGTCCACAAGTAAATGCCGCTCAAACTGCCATGCCCAATAGCGGATAGCATTGTCGGACACCCACCCCGTTTTCTAGTTACTTAAGGACGAAGCACGACCGTCATCATCCGCACGAACAAGCCACCGTAGGATGGGTAGAGCGGCCCTGGCACGGCGCTAATGAGGGAACGCTAACGCCGCTGGGCCGCGAAACCCATCGACCCCGCTGCCGACGATAATAATGACAATGATGGATCACGGACGCCGATCCAAGGCCCGCGGGGAAACCCGGGGGCGTTTTTGTTTGGGTTGACCGTCGATGATGGGTTTCGCTGCGTTCTACCCATCCTACGTTGACTGAGCCGTGTTGCCTTCCCCTGCACCCAACCGGGTCGGCACCCACGACTTTGATGTCGGAGCTCGATACTGAGCCTGCATGTTCCCCTGTCAACGCTTA
>CAZWQC010000047.1:3711-11750 GCA_964635785.1 uncultured Ectothiorhodospiraceae bacterium | reverse complement strand
ACTGGCTGAACGACATTCAAGACTGGTGCATCTCCCGCCAGATCTGGTGGGGCCATCGCATTCCCGCTTGGTATGACGAGGCCGGACAGTGCTATGTCGGCCACTCCGAGTCTGCGGTTCGGCAAAAGTATGCGCTACCAGCCGACTTGCCGTTAACCCAGGATGTCGATGTTTTGGATACTTGGTTTTCCTCCGCGCTCTGGCCGTTTTCAACACTAGGCTGGCCAGATGACACGTCGGAACTCGCGACGTTTTATCCAACCAGTGTATTGGTCACCGGTTTCGACATCATCTTTTTCTGGGTCGCGCGCATGATCATGATGGGCATGAAGTTCATGGGCGAGGTTCCCTTTCGACAAGTGTATATCCACGGATTGGTGCGCGATGCCGACGGCCAGAAAATGAGCAAATCGAAAGGCAATGTGTTGGACCCGATTGATTTGATCGATGGCATCGGCCTCGATGATTTGGTCGCCAAGCGCACCCAGGGACTCATGCAACCCAAAATGGCGGCGAAAATTGAACAGCAAACGCGAAAACATTTCCCCGATGGCATTCCCGCCTACGGTTGTGATGCGTTGCGTTTCACCTTCGCTGTACAAGCCACCACAGGGCGAGACATCCGCTTTGACATGGGCCGGGTGGAAGGCTATCGAAATTTTTGCAACAAGTTATGGAACGCGGCGCGATATGTATTGATGAACACCTCCCGTGAGGATAATGAGCTTGCCAGCGGTCCGTTGCGACCCACATTACCAGATCGCTGGATTCGTTCGCACCTACAATACGTGATCACCGACGTCAACGAACACATCAGCCAATACCGGTTTGACCTGGCCAGCCAGTGCCTTTATGAACTTGTCTGGCACGAATACTGTGACTGGTACTTGGAGTTTGCCAAACCGGTGTTGACGGGTAAACACAGCGACGCCGCCGCGCAACGGGCCACGCGGCAAACACTGGTCGAAATACTGGAATGTATCTTACGGTTACTGCATCCCATCATGCCGTTCATCACCGAGGAAATTTGGCGGCAAATCGCGCCATCGGCTGGGCGGACCGGCGACACGCTGCTGACACAACCTTATCCTCTGCCAGATCTTGCCCTGGTGGATGCCGACGCGCAAGCCGAGTTGGACTGGGTCAAGCAGTTCATCATGGGCATTCGGCGGATTCGCTCGGAGATGGACATCGCCCCGGGTAAAGCGTTGCCAGTCTTGGTGCATGGTTGGCAGGAAACGGAACGCGCTCGATTCGATGCCAATCGAACCTGCATCGACGCCCTAGCAAAGATCGAATCGATCGATTGGGTCACCGATGACGCAACGATTCCCGAATCCGCCACGGCACTAGTCGGCGAGATAAAGTTGTACATTCCACTGGCCGGATTGATCGACCAAGCCGCAGAACTCACACGACTGGAAAAAGAAATCGGCAAACTGACCAAAAACTTGGAACGCAGCACAGCGAAACTGGCAAACGCCAGTTTTATCGACAAGGCCCCCGCTGACGTGGTCGAGAAAGAGCAGGCACGGGTCGCTGAAATGCGGCATGCGTTGGCCGAGTTGCAAGCGCAACAGGCCAAAATCCGTGCGCTAAAATAACGCTTGCAAAACGTCTTGCAAGCCGGTTGTTCCGGTCACACGCAACAATACGCATGTTGCCGAAGCGACGGGGCTTCGATGACTTTTGCGATAACCGATCGATGCGGCACACATGACTGTTACAAATTGTCCACTTGAGGTAACACGATAACCATGACCAAACACCACGCCAGTCCCACTTCCCCGACCATGCCATGGCCGTTGGCACTTCCGTTTCGCCTGGTTCCAAGCATTGCCCACAGCGGCGGGCTTGCCCTCGTACTGAATCGACTGTTCGCCCCTGAGTTGGCAAATGGCGAATTGGATTTTCTCAACGATCGCATCCTGCTGGTCGACGTTCATGACGCCGGGCTGACGCTTCGTCTAACCCTGTCTGGCAATCGCTTACGTCCGGCCACCAGCGACCGCGGTGAAGACCTTAGCATCGCCGGCACCGTTTACGATTTTCTGCTCCTTGCCACGCGCCGCGAAGATCCCGATACCTTGTTCTTCAATCGGCGACTGCGCCTCGGCGGCGATACCGAATTGGGCTTGTTTACCAAGAACTTCCTTGATGCCATGGAGCTCGAAGATCGGCTCGGACCGGTATTACAGCTGTTAAACGGCATGACAGCATTGATCGATCGGATCGAGAACCTACGCGGTCGACCAGTGGATGGACGCGCGATTGGTTAGTTGATTTGATGTAAAGACCGATGAGAACGCAAGCTGTCTCGCCTGCCACAACATTGCCGTTCATGAATTGTCGGAATGCCCTATCAATCGAGTCGCTGTTCAACCCGGTACTCACCGTCACGACCTGCCAAGCGCTGCACCAACGCGGGTAGCAGCTCATCGAGCTCGTGCGCCAGTCGCCATGGTGGATTGATCACCAACATGCCACTACCGTACAATCCGCGTGGGGACGCTCGCGGCGAACGAATCGACAGCGATACATCCAGCCAAGCGCATTCGAGCAATCGCTTGAGACGATTGACCATACCGCACCCAGGCGCAGGCGCCAATAACGGGTACCACAGCAAAAACACACCGCTGGAAAACCGTTCAAGCCCCGCGCGCACGGCGTCCGCCACGCTAGGATACGCTTGGCTGACTTCATACGACGGGTCAATCAAGACGATGCCACGGCGTGGTGGCGGCGGTAGATTCGCCCGAAGTCCTAACAAGCCGTCCATGGCTTGCGTACTCGTGCGCGGCCATGGCCGAGTTAGTTGGCGCAGCGCCGCAAAATCGGCCGGGTGCAACTCATATAACCTTAGATGATCGTCTGTTCGCTGAAATTGCTTTGCAATCCAAGGCGACCCGGGATAACAAACCAACCGACCTTGCGGATTGAGTCGGCCAACGAGATCGAGAAAATCCCGTACCGCTGCGGGCGCATCCAGCCAATTCCACAACCGCACGATCCCCGTTTCTGCCTCCGAATTCTGTCTCGCTTGGGCTGATCGCAAATCATAGCACCCCGCTCCTGCATGGGTATCGATATACCACCAGGGCTTTTCTTTGCGGTTCATGTAGGCGAGCACGAGCTGCAAGACCAAGTGTTTGATCACATCGGCGTGATTCCCGGCGTGAAATCCATGACGATAACCGAGCATGTCATCAATACCCCAAAAATCCGACGTCCGCGCGCTAACACCGCCACCGACCTCGAACGACTTAGCCGAGGTAACACGTTATCAGGTTGGCTTAGCCGAGCGTCGATGCAACTGGAATGGCATTATTTTGGTAGTAGTCGATCAGAATGTCGGCGACCTCCGGACGTGAAAACTCCGGTGGCGGCGCAATCCCCTGCCCCAACATTTCGCGAACTTTCGTTCCCGACAGCAACACGAAATCGTCTTTGCTGTGGTCTGGTGCGTCACGCATCATGACCACTTTATTCAGTTTTTTCGAATAAGCCGTGTGATCAGCCCGAAAAATCTCGATGGCAAGGGTCCCGGCCGGCACTTTCTCGTCGAAAATCGTCTGGGCCTCGAACGGCCCGTAATACTCGCCCACCCCCGCGTGATCGCGACCGATGATAAAATGCGTCGCTCCCATGTTTTGCCGAAAAATGGCATGAAGCACGGCTTCCCGTGGACCTGCATAAAGCATGTCAAAACCATAACCGGTAATCATGGCGCTGTTCGGCGGGAAATACACCTCGACCATTTTGCGAATGGCCGCATCTCGCACCGCGGCCGGAATGTCGCCCGCTTTGAGTTTGCCGAGCAGCATGTGAATCACCAGGCCGTCAGCTTGCGTAGTTGCCATCGCCATTTTACAGAGCTCCTCGTGAGCCCGGTGCATCGGGTTACGGGTTTGAAACGCGACGACTTTGTGCCAACCGCGTTCGACTATCTCGTTGCGGATTTCCACCGCGGTGCGAAACGTATCGGGAAAATCGATCTGAAAATAGCTGAAATTCAGTACCTGAACCGGTCCGGATAGCACATAACGACCGTGCGTTTGAAACGTCGCAACGCCCGGGTGCGCTGGGTCGTTGGTGCCGAAGACTTGTTCGGTCAGGAAAGCAAGGTCGGCATCCGTGATCTCGTCGATGGCTTCGACATCCATCACGGCCAACACCGGATGGCCATCCACATTCGGATCACGCAAGGCGATACGCCGCTGATCGGCAAGACCACGGATGTCTTGGGTGCGGTTGAGAATCGGGACCGGCCAGAACAAGCCATCGCACGTGTGCATCGACCGCGCGACTTCTAACGCATCGGCTAGGTTCATGTACCCCTTCAGCGGCGTGAAATACCCCCCGCCCAACATGACCGCATTAGCCGCAGCGGCCGAGTTCAACAACAACGACGGCAATGTCAACGCAGCTTGGCTGAGTGCATGGTGTTCGGCCTGGTCGTAGACAAAACGGGGATCGAGGGCACTCGATCCGTGTGGATTCAACATGACGGTGTAGCTCCTGCGCAGAAATGACAACAGATTGGCAATCGGCAACGAATTGCCGATTGCCACGACGGTCGGCAGTTTAGCATTTTAGTTGGTCGCTCGTAGTGATTCGTGACAAGTGTTGCACCATCAAGGGCCAATGACTGCATCCACGGCGTTATTCGTGCCAGAATGAGACGTTCCTCGATCAAAAGGCTCATCCGTGCGCATCATCAGTTTCAACGCCAATGGGATACGCTCTGCCGCCCGCAAGGGTTTCTTCGCGTGGCTGGCCGGACAGGACGCCGACATCATCTGCATCCAAGAGACCAAAGCGAAAGCGGCGCAACTCAGCGATTCGCTGTTTCATCCGGCTGACTACCATTGTCACTACCATGACGCCGAGCAGAAAGGTTATAGCGGCGTTGGTTTGTACACCCGAATCGAACCCAGGACGATGCAAGTGGGTTTGGACTGGCCCGAGTTCGATCGCGAGGGCCGATACTTGGCCGCCCATTTCGATGATGTCACGATTGGCTCGCTTTATTTGCCTTCCGGAACCTCGGGGGAAGCGCGACAACAGGTAAAATACGCCTTCATGGACGGGTTACTCCCCTATCTTAAGGCCATGGTCGCCGACGATCGCGACTATATTTTGTGTGGTGATTGGAACATCGCACACAAGCCGATCGATCTGAAAAATTGGCAATCGAATCAGAAGAACTCGGGCTTTCTACCCGAGGAACGCGCTTGGTTGGAACGGCTCTTTGGGGAAGTGGGTATGGTCGATGCCTTTCGCGTGGTCAATCAAGCGCCCGAGCAATACACCTGGTGGTCCTTCCGAGGCCAGTCTTGGGCCAAGAATGTCGGTTGGCGCATCGACTACCAGATCATCACCCCCGGGTTAGCCGATCGTGTCCGTTTTGCGCACATCTATCGCGATGAACGCTTCTCCGATCATGCCCCGCTGATCATCGATTACGACTACGATTTAAAGGTATAGCCGAATGCATTCGACCGGTGCCCGCCGCAGCTGGGGGCAGGACTTGCGTATCTACGCGAAACCCCGCGTGATCGCCATGATTTTCCTAGGCTTTTCCGCTGGTCTCCCGTTTCTGTTGGTGTTTTCCACGTTAACGGCATGGCTGCGCGACGTTGGCATCGAGCGCAGTGTCATCGGATTCTTTGGTTGGATCGGAATCACTTATTCAATCAAGGTATTCTGGGCGCCGGTAATCGACCGTTTACCGATCCCGTTGCTCACGTCGCGACTGGGTAAGCGTCGCAGCTGGATGGTATTGGCCCAACTCGGGATTGCGACCGGACTCATCGGGCTTGCCTTGACCAATCCAGTGACTCAAATCGGCTGGATCGCCTTTTTTGCGCTGTTGGTTGCCTTCTCCTCGGCCACTCAGGACATCAGTGTCGACGCTTATCGAATCGAGGCAGTCGCTGCCGATTGGCAAGGCGCCATGGCAGCGACCTATGTCTTCGGTTATCGCTTGGCGTTGCTGGTCGCCGGCGCCGGCGCACTCTATATCGCGGAATACTTGGATTGGCAACGCGCATATCTTGCGATGGCCGCTGCTATGAGCGTCGGCCTGGTCACCACATTGAGCATTCGTGAGCCGGTCGCAAATCCATTACCCACCACAGTTGCAGGCGAGCAACCTCCGCCGCAGTCAGGGATCGTTTATCGCACGTTCACTTGGTTCAAAGCCGCCGTCGTCGGTCCTTTCGCGGATTTTTTCGGTCGCAACGGCAGCTTGGCCCTTTCCATCTTGCTCTTAATCGCGGTGTACAAGCTCAGCGATGTCACGATGGGCATCATGGCCAACCCGTTCTATATCGACCTTGGGTTCAGCAAAAAAGAAATCGCCGACGTGACCAAACTGTTCGGGTTCTTCATGACCTTGTTCGGCGCCGCTGCGGGAGGGCTATTGGTCGCTCGATTCGGCATCGGCCGACCTTTGCTGCTTGGCGCTATCTTCGTGGCCGCGACCAATCTGTTGTTCGCGACGTTGGCCTTGACCGAACCGAACCTATGGTTTCTCGCCGTTGTGGTCAGCGCCGACAATCTCAGTGGTGGCCTGGCCACCGCGGCTTTCATCGCCTACTTGTCGAGCTTGACCAGCACCGCTTACACTGCCACACAATACGCCCTGTTCTCATCGCTGATGACCTTGCCGGCCAAATTCTTGAGCGGATTTTCCGGTATTTTGGTCGACCAATATGGCTACTTCGCTTTTTTCGTCTACGCAGCGGCGGTCGGTTTGCCAGCCATCGTCCTCACCAGCGCTATGCTGCGGCGGCAAAACCTGCCTTGAATTCTTGATACCAACGCCACGACTCAATCACTTAAGTCGGCTGTCCGGGCGCTGCTTGGATACTGATTTGCTAGGCTTCTGCCTTTCGCATCGGGCAGCAACGCCGCCAAGGCATCCGTGCCGAGCCGCCAATCAGCAACGCTACCACGGCATGAACGAATTCATAAAGTTGGCGGGACGACCGATCGCTTGACTCATATTGCCGACGCCGTGTCCCATGTGATACACGCTGGTGCGCAACCCGGCGATGTTGCTGGTCATTTTTTGCACATCGCCTTGCATGGTCGCCACCGTGTCGTTCAACCCCGCCATGGTCAGGGTCATGGCGCTCATTTTCGCGTTCATCGAATCGATTTGTCTGTTCATCGTCACCATCTGGCCGACCATTAAATGCATACTCCCTTGATCGTTATGCATTTCTCGCGCCATGATATTGACGTTGTCCGCCATATTGACCATATTGCCGCTGATCGAGTGCATTTGCTCGGTGACATGACCCATGTTGACGCTCACGGAGCGCAAATTTTCCGAAACCGTCGCCATTTCTTGACTGATGTCGGTCAGCTCCTTGCGCATCAGGCTCATATCGCGCGATAGGGTCCACACGAGGAAGAATCCGTAAATGGCTAACACGATGAAAGCGAATAGTGACGGATAGACGATCAACTCCCAGCGTTTGGCGCTGGCCTCGAAAACTTCAGTGAAACGATCCAGGCATTGGTACATATCCTGGGCGAGAGGCTCTTCTTGGCGTTCACCGTTTAACTGCTCGGCGATCATGCAACACAACTCCTCGAAATTGGCTCAGGCGTGGGATAGCCCGCTGGGGTGATCCCGGTCAAAGCAGGCGATGAGGCTGGCGCAACAATTTTAACCGGTCATGGTAACGGCTATCCCGAAAATAGGAAAGCCTGCATGCAACGATTTTCGACCCGTTGCGCGGGCATGTTCTGCACAAAAATTTAATTTTAGTATATTCGAGTTTTCTAATAAAGAGTTTTCCTTATGAGTCATATCCTCGCGGTGGGCATCGCTGCCCTCGATATCATCAATACCGTTTCGACCTACCCGGCCGAAGACACCGAGGTTCGCGCCATCAACCAACGCGTCAGCCGCGGTGGCAACGCCGCCAATACCTTGAGCATTCTAGCCGCCGCTGGCCATCGCTGCGAGTTGGCCGCGGTCATGGCGGTGGTTCGGGCCATGGAGGTGAAGCCCAGTGTTGTAT
>CAZWQC010000047.1:2328-3701 GCA_964635785.1 uncultured Ectothiorhodospiraceae bacterium | reverse complement strand
GGAGCCCGACGGTCGCCGCATCGAACAGGATTTAACCTCGCGTGGCATCGGCACTCGCTATTGCGAATACAGCGTCGTCGGCAAGGCGCCAACCTCCTACATCACCATTGCCGAGAACACCGGCACGCGATCAATCGTGCATTATCGCGATCTTGCCGAGTATTCCGCTGCCGCATTCACCAAGATCCCGGTGGAAGAATTCGATTGGCTGCACTTCGAGGGTCGCAACGTCCAAGGCACCCAACGCATGCTACAGATCGCCCATCAACGCCGGGTCGACCAGCCGATTTCCTTGGAAATCGAAAAAGATCGAGCGGGTATCGATGGTCTTATGCCATTGGCCGATATCGTGTTCTTCTCCCGCCCGTTTTGCCAAGGTCGCGGCTTGACGACACCGAAAGCATGTTTGCAGCGAATGGCTCATGCAACCTCGAGCGCCCTTTACTTCTTGACATGGGGTGAACAAGGCGCCTACGCGCTGGATCACGACGCGAATCTCACGCATTGCCCGGCATTTTCGCCGGTTCGGGTGGTCGACACGGTCGGCGCCGGCGACACATTCAATGCCGGCGTCATCGATGCGCTAACCTCCGGCCGTACGCTCCAAGAAGCGTTGGAACGCGGTTGTCGCTTGGCCGGACGCAAAGTCGGTCAAATCGGCTTGGACGGGTTGTTTGTCCGCGACATGCCGCAACAGGCCAGCTAACCGAGGCTCGGCCAACCATATGCCATCACTGACCGCGTTCGGTTTCCCGCTCTTGGCCCTGCTTGGCTTTGCCCTCGCCTTTTGGGTACCCGGCCCATTTCTGGCGATGCGCGAACACATCGTCGTTCTGCTCGGCATTGTCATGCTCGGCATGGGCCTCACCCTACGTTGGCAAGACTTCCGCAATGTACTGACCACCCCAGGGATCATCCTGTTAGGGCTGGTTTTGCAGTTTGGCCTCATGCCCCTGGCCGCCTGGACCATTGCCCATATGCTTTCACTCTCGCCAGCACTGCTGGCAGGACTTGTCTTGGTCGGTGCCAGTCCCGGCGGCACCGCCTCCAACGTGATCTGCTATCTCGCCCGCGGCAACGTCGCACTGTCGGTCACGCTGACCACCACGTCCATACTCCTGGCCATCATCGCAACGCCGCTGCTGACCTTACTCTACGCAGGCCAAACCGTACCCGTGCCAGCGCAAGACATGCTGCTCGACATCTTTCGCATCGTGCTCCTGCCAGTGGCGATGGGTACGCTCGTCAACGGCCTGATCGGCAAGCATTTACGCCACATCAGAACGTTACTGCCGTTCGTTTCCGTCATCGCGATCGTTTTGATCATTGCCATCATCGTCGCCTTGAACCGCGATCAACTCGCCAGTCTCGCC
>CAZWQC010000047.1:1290-2318 GCA_964635785.1 uncultured Ectothiorhodospiraceae bacterium | reverse complement strand
CACCATTGGCTTGGCGCTGGGCTATGCGCTGGGCCGCGCATTCGGTTACGATGGCGTTACCGCGCGCACCCTCGCCATCGAGGTCGGCATGCAAAACTCCGGACTTGCCGTTGCCCTTGCCGTGAAATATTTCAGCCCAGCGGCGGCCGTTCCCGGTGCCTTGTTTTCGATCTGGCACAATCTCTCTGGCTCCCTCCTTGCCGCCGTTTGGACCCGTCCCGCAAAAACCCGAGGTAGACCATGACCAACAAACCGTTCTCACCGCCTAGCGAACGCAACAAGGAACCCATTCTGGCCGTGCTCAATGCACAATTCGCCGCTCCCGGCCTGGTTTTGGAGATTGGCAGCGGCACTGGTCAGCACGCGGTATTCTTTGCCAACGAGCTGCCTCACCTACAATGGCAACCGAGCGATCTCGCCGAACATCTCCCTGGCATCGAGGCCTGGCGAGCCGAGGCGGGCTTGCCCAATGTCTTGCCACCGCTTACCCTGAACGTCACCACCTGGCCCTGGCCGCTAACCCATTGCGACTACGTCTTTTCCGCCAATACCGCCCATATCATGGCCTGGCCCGAAGTCAGCGCGATGTTGCAGGGTATCGGCAAGGTTCTTGCTCAAGGCGGTTTGTTCGCTTTGTACGGCCCCTTTATGCGCGACGGTCAACATACCGCACAGAGCAATGCGCGCTTTGATCTCTCCTTACGCCAGATGCACCCGACCATGGGCGTACGCGACCGCGCAGACCTCAATGCGCTCGCGTCACAGCATGGACTCAGTCAACTCGGCGAATTCTCGCTGCCGGCAAACAATGAGATTCTGTTATGGCGAAAGGCGTAAATCCCGAATCACCCGGTTCGTCTTAACACCCATTGATCATTCTCACCTCAAGGAGTCTATTCCATTGATCGACGCACTTATCGACTACGGATTGTTTACGGCCAAGACGATCACCATCGTCATTGCCATCGTTTTTGTCCTGCTGCTGTTGCTCAGAGCACGCTATGCCCAGCATCCGGCAACCGATGCCA
>CAZWQC010000047.1:0-1280 GCA_964635785.1 uncultured Ectothiorhodospiraceae bacterium | reverse complement strand
GGTATGGCGCAAGCATTGCGGCATGCGTCCTTACCGAAAAAGGCTTTCCAACAAGCTCATAAAGTCGAGCGCAAGGCGGACAAACTGCGACGCAAAAGCGACCAAGTTCGGCCTCGTCTCTTTGTTATCGATTTTCAAGGTGACATCAAAGCCAGCGAGGTCGTCGGTCTGCGTGAACTGGTTTCCGCCCTGCTGCTTGAAGCCAATAGCAGCGACGAAGTGATGGTCCGCTTGGAGAACGCGGGTGGTACCGTGCATGAACACGGCCTGGCGGCTTCCCAACTGTTACGTATTCGTAACCACGGCATTGTATTGACCGTCGCTGTTGACAAAATTGCCGCAAGCGGCGGTTACCTCATGGCCGTTGTCGCCAACCGCGTGCTCGCCGCGCCATTCGCGATCATCGGCTCGATTGGTGTACTGGCCGAAATGCCGAATTTTCATCGTTGGTTGGAGCAAAAAGGCATCGATTTCGAGCTGCACACGGCCGGGGATTACAAACGGACATTGACATTATTTGGGGAAAACACGGAAGCCGGACGTGCCAAACTGCGAGAACAGCTCGAACAAATTCATGCCCAGTTCAAGGATTTCATTGCCGAGTATCGGCCCCAGGTCGCCATCGACGAGGTTGCCACCGGCGAATACTGGTACGGGAGCCGTGCCCTGGAGTTGAAACTGGTTGATGAATTGAAAACCAGTGATGATTACCTGATGACCGCTGCGGAAACGGCGGATCTCTACGAGGTGTCGTACATCGTAAAACGGGCGCTGAGCGAGAGACTGCCGCTGGCAGCCAGAGTCTGGTTGAACCGTCTCCGAGATTTCTAGGAGCCAAAGATGCAGTTGCCTGAATTCTTTAGAAAGGTTACAACGAAAACAGAAATGAATAATAACGCCTCCGGCCGTGCGATACGGAAATCCATGAATCTCGTGGTGGCGGGAAAGCGTCTGCCGGAATGGCATCCAGTCCTTTTCTGAAAAACAGAAGATCTGAAAGGCGAAATGGTTGTTAAAGATCCGATACTGGTGGTTGATGACGAAGTGGAAATGCGGATAGCCATGTCCGCCGCCCTGAAACGGTGCGGTTATCCGGTGGAACTGTCCCATAACGCTATTGATGCGCTGAACAAGTTCCGAAAAAACAAGTACAGCCTGGTTATCACGGATATGACGATGCCGAAGCGCAGCGGTCTGGAACTGCTGAAGGATATCAAGAATATCAACCCGGAGATTCCCATTATCCTGATTACCGCCTACGGAACCATTGATACCGCCAT
>CAZWQC010000046.1:764-11772 GCA_964635785.1 uncultured Ectothiorhodospiraceae bacterium | reverse complement strand
CGGAAAAGTCGGGCAAAACGCTCGTTGATCATTTCGAGGGTGGGTAGGCGACCGCGGACGATGCGGTCGTGACTGGCGAAATCGAATGGTACCGGCTCATCGGTGGGACCGAGATCGCCCTCCGTTTCGATTTCGCCGCTATCGACGCCATGCAACAATGCATCGATCTCTTCCTGGGAGAGAACGTCGTTGACGGCCATGGCGATCGACTACATTCTTTCCATGCGAAAATCGGTGAAGTAAATCGCTTGGGCGGCACCGGGGGCTTCGGCGATGGCTAGAATGCGATTGATTTCGTCAAGAAGCGCCTGACGAAGTTGCTCTTTTCCAGCGGCGGTCCTTAGCTTATCGAACGATTGTTCGGCAAGTAAAACCAAAAGGTTGTTGCGAATGCGCGGATTGTTCGCGGCCAATGCGGCGAGGACTTTTTTGTCGTGTGCCATCGCGGTCAGCTTGAGTTGTAACAGATCGCGCGAGCCATCCTGGGCCATGTTGGCTTGATAGAGTCCAAGCTCATGAAACAAGGGCTCTGGCAACAGTACCGGGGCGCTCAGCTGGGCGATGCCCAGGGATTCGGGCGTCGGGTTCGGCGTGGCATCGTTTGGTTGATCGCTGCCTTTAAGCACGAAGAAGTAGACTGCGGCACCGATCAGAACCAGCAGGACTATGCCGATCAGGAGTAACAAAATGAGCTTTTTCTTCCCGCCACCCTTGCCGGCCGGTTCCGGACTGTCGAGCTTGAGGTCTGAATCGTTCGGTTTTTTGGGTTGCTTTGCCATGGATTGGAGCGTTCCTCTCGGCGGTTGCAAGATGCGGTAGATCACGCAGGTGAAGTGGGTCGCATCGCATAGCGTGCGATGATGTGTTAGTTTAGGGAATCGGTCTTGTTTTGTATATCGTGTCGAGCGGGTGACCAACGCGACTTGAAACGAGTGAAAGACGGCGCCAACCTTTGCGAGTGCAGCGGTTCGCGACGAAGATTTGTCGACGAGGATAACCATGACTGTTGAAAATCATGATGAAACGATGCCTGGAAAACGGCCCCGCTGGCATCGGCTGGTGGCGGGTTGGGTGCTGTTCGTGCCTGGATTGATTGTCATTCCAACGCCGTTACCGTTTGGTTTGATGATGACGTTACTGGGTCTGTCGTTGCTTGCCTCGGAGAGCGAATGGGTGCGACATCGTTTCCGCCGGGTGCGGTTGCGCTACCCCCAGATCAACCGTCATTTGGATGCGATTCATCCGCGGAGCCCGAAGATTATCCAGAACTTGCTCGAGCACACCCATCCGCGCTACCTCCAGCGGCGTTCTCTGGTGCAATCGGACGGCCAGTGATGGCACCAGGGGGAGGGGGTGCCGTGCCCGAATGTCACGTTGTCGTTGTCAAGCATACGCCTCAAATCGATTGTCAGGCCATGGCGTGCGTGTCGGTTCAGCTGCGCTGCTGTCCGGCTCGCGCTCAGCGTTGTCTGTGGCAAGCGAGCGGATGTTCGATTGATTCCCGGCGCCGGACTGATTCGAGGAATCCTGCCGGTGACTCTGACCGGAGACATTAACGTCGCCTAGACTTAAGCCTTGCCCGGCCAGCATTTCTCGGAGCCGGGGCAGGGCGGTTTCGAGTGCCTCGCGAACTGCCGCGGTGGGTGCGGTGAATCCGATATGTGCACGTTCGCCGTCCATGCGGACGTTGATTTCGAGTTTACCGAGTTCGGGTGGGTCAAGCTGAATCTGTGCTTTCTGGTCGGAGCCAACCGTGAGTCGAACCCGATCGGCCAATGCCTGTGCCCAGTTCCCCTCGGCCATGGTGATTGGCAGGGGGGGAAAACGCATAGCCGCGTTGGACGCTGTCGTCGGAGGTGTTCCCGGGCTTGAGCTCGACATGCCTAGCCCGTTGGTTTGACTGCTACGCTCGGCGGCGTTGGCTTCGGCTTGCTGGGGGCGAACCTCGTTGCTCGGCAGATCGAGCAACTGCGCGGAAGTTGTCTCATCGCTCGGTGGGTTGGCTCCCAAGTTTAAGACGGTTGCCGATCCGGCGGTTGGTTTTGGCTCCGAGTGAGTTTGTCGGGGGGGCGCGTCCGTCGGATGGGTTGGTGAGGACAACGCATCAACGCGAGCAGGATGCTGGAGACGGGTGTTGGCAAACGCAACAGACTCGTCTACGGCCTCGAGGGATGGTTCAGCCTGTACTGTGACGATCGGCGCTTTCCGAGTGGGTTCCTTGCTTATCTGGATTGTTGCCGGGTCGTTGATAGTATCGCTCGGTTTGGTTGCCTTTGAAGCGACCTGGTTAGCCGGTAATAGTTGAGGACTGACGCTATCACCTCGGTTCAACGGTATTGATTGCACTCCGGTCGTGTTGGCAAACGGGGGACTTATGTCGCCTGTCGAACGGGGGTTTTGCCGTGGGTTCTTGGCTAGGGCGGGGGTAGGCTTGTCGATTGTGATCACGATCGGCAAATTGTGCTGGGCTGCGGGTGCTTGCGCGCGGATGTCGCCAAGCGAACGTGTGAGTTGCGGAAGCATTCCGGCCAGTGCGGCGCGGTCTTCCGGTTTGGGCGCTTGGAGTTCAACTCGGACTCGGTCCGATTGGATGTCAACGAGGACCGACAAACGGCTGGTCGTCGACCAGGGAATTTCGCTCGAGCCGCCGTTTTGATTCAGCAGTCGGTTGATTTCGGCCGATAGCGGTTGCCAGGACGGGGTGATCTCGTCGGTTCGAACGGGCTTCGCAAGCACAGTGGATGACGTCGGGTGTTGCGTTACGGTTGCCTGACGACCAAGGGTGGCAGAGTGCGCTACATTGACGTCGGCGGTGCCGGTGGCTGCGACGGTTTGGAGCATGTCCGCTGTTTCGGTGGCTGCGACGGTTTGGAGCGTGTCCGCTGTTTCGGCTGCTGACCGTGCAGTCAATGCGGGTGCTATGGCCGTGGAGGCGAGGGAAGTGTTCAGCCTCGATTGCGAGAAACGCATGTTCGGTTCCGACGGAGCGTCTGCGATCGCGTTGGCACTTGCTGCAGCGACGCTGAATTCATCGCCAGCGATGGCGATCCCGGTCAACTCCGGTAATTGCATCAGCGCCTGCCTCAGGTGCGGATGATCACCATCCATGGCGATGTGCGCTGCGCCAGTGTCGGTCAGTGTGATATCGAGACTTGCGTTACCATCGGCCGTCATCGGAAGGCTCACTGCAGAACCCGGCCCAAACGCAATTAGCTGGACGAATTGGGCGGCTAGGTAGTCGACCCAGCCTTGGTCGTCCTCGCCAGAGGATGGCATCGCCGCAAGTGGGGTCGGGCCGGTAGATTCTGCCGGGGACGCAAGTGTGTCCGGTGACCCGGTGGTTGATTCCGGATTGGCTGGCAGCGATAGAAAGTCCTGCAGGCTCAATGATTTTGTTAGCGGGGCCGTACCGCCTGACTGCAAAGGGGAGTTCTGCGTCAGTAGCCATTTTGCCAGCGGGTTGGCACCGCTGGATGGCGTCAGGGATTCATGCGTGCTCAACCGTCTTGCGAGTGGATTCGAATCGCTCGACCGCAGGACGGATTCGCGAGATGGCAATAACATGGCGAGCGGGTTCGAGTTCGCCGATTCGGGCAGTAATCCCTGCCGATCGAACAATGCTTCCGTGGTCGAACACCTTTCGTCGCAAGGCTCAACCTCATGTAGCTCGTAGGTGCCTGTTGTCGAGGTCCACATAGACTCGTGCCGAGGATTTGCCGCGGCCGTGGCAGCGTGCGGCAATTCGTTGCCGTTTGCGGGTAATGTACCGTCTTTTAACGCTCCACCAGCCATGCCCGCCATCGAGTCGGATCGAAGATCAGCCAATAGCGTGGCAAAGTGGGTCCCCGCACCCGCTGCAGACGCGGGCTCGACTTGGCTGGCGTGGCTGTCGAGCGGCGTTAAGGACGGCATTATCATTGGGCTAGTGGGCATGGCCATTGCCTTTGGCGAGGTGAACTTAGTTGATCACGAACCAAAATGCATGCCAAGTCGCACGCGTTGGATAAGGTGTTGTCTCGATTCCGTCGCGGCGCGGCACAGCAGGCTTTTTTGAAAAAAAATTTTGCGACAATGATGATGTCGTTAAGAGCGGTTGTTCAGGTCTCAACCATCGGGATCGATGAATCGATCCAGCCAGGTTTGCCACCACGGTTTGCGTGGTTCCACGGGGTGGGCGACGACAAATTGGACGGGGACATGGATCTCGCCGCCGTTGCTGCGCAATACGATTTCGCCACGGTGAAGCCCGGGGGTGGATGCGTGTGGGTCGAAGGTCACGCGGAGCCGGCAATGATTTCCGGCAAATTCGAGCGGTTCGATCAAGATCGGCAATCGGTCCACTTCGACGAAGCCACTTAACCAGCCGCGACCGGCATTGTGGATATCGAGTTCCAGCACGATCCGGCGACCATGAATGATGATGCCAGGCCTTAACTCGGTTGGCGTCACGCTGATGCGGGGTGGCGGTCGTTGCGGATCGAGTAGGCCGAGGATGGCTTCGAGGTGGGCGCGAGGATGGGCGCCCGCAGCGGTAAGGATGGCGTCGATGTCGGCTAGCGAGGCAATCCTTTGGGTGCCGAGTAACCACGCGCTGATCCAGCCTTCCTGTAGAAGTCGCAGGCCTAATTCGATGCCCGCATCGTCGGCGTCAATCAACGTTGCCAGCTGGGCAGGTTCGGTGATGCCCTTGGTGCCAACGACAAGGGGTAGCTCGGGCAAGAATCGCCAGGCGAAGCAATGGGCCCGGATATCGGGTTGCTCCAGATAGCGAATCCGTACCTCGCGCAACAAGGTGACAAGCGCCTCCCAATCGGGAAATTCGCAGGCGCGAATCCATTCCTCCAGTTGCATGGTATCGAGCAATTCGCCCAACCTGGGCTGATAGCGGTCAGGATCATCGCGAAAGGCGAGCGCGAGTTCACGCGGGTTGGTGACGCTGAGCGTTTCCGTGATCCAGAGTGGCTGTTGCGGTTGCAGCAGATAGCGCAAGGCAAACAAGCCGACTCGCAAGCGTCGGCTATAGCGCACGCGGTCACGGATGCCGGCGATCCTCTCGGCGAGTTCATGGCGACGCTCGCCAGCCTGTTCGCTCGCGATGATCCAAGCTTCGATGGCTTCCAGCCACAGTGCCTCATGCAAGGCTTGCTGCAAGCTTTCGTCGTGGTCCCGAGCCAACAGTGCGGCGAGCGCCGGTAAACTCGGTACCGGTAAGTCGTCGACCAGCAGCGGCGTGCTGGGGTCCAATAAATACCGCAGGCGGACGATCGCCTGCCGTGGTTGTTCGCTGTAGGCGGTTTCGAGGTGGCGTAACGGGCGGTCGAGGTCGGGTTGAAAATGGCGGGTGACCCATTTGCGAATTTGGCCGTTGACCAAAGCGGTGGGGGCATCGAAGCGATCGAGCGCTGCAGCCAACTGTATCGGATCCGTGGCGGCCGGCCATGCCGGGAATGGGACGCGATGTCCGGGATCGGCAAATGGTGCAACGACAGGCAACGAGGGAATGGATTCGCCATTAAGCCAACCTTGCAACTCGACATAACCCCAGCGTTGGGCCGGATCGAATTGCAGCAAGCCTCGCAGCATTTGCTCGGTCCGCAGATCAACCGCAGGCAGCGGAATACGTTGGCGCAGATGGGCCACGAGGACGTCGTGTGGCAGCCAACCATGAAACGGGGAGCGGCCTGTTAGCAGGTGGGCGATGGTGATGCCGAGGGCATAGAAATCGGTCTTGGAACCGATTTCATGACGATCGAGGAATTCCGGCGCGGCATAGTCCAAGGTGAGGTTGGCGGCGGAACGGGTGATCTTCGCGAGTTGTTCGGTGTCTAGGTAGGAGCTAATGCCGAAATCGCCAATCAATGCCTCGGTGCAGTCCGTGTCGCGGAAGAAGAGATTGTTCGGCTTGATGTCGCGGTGAACGATCCCTTGGCGATGGCAGAACGCCAGCCCTGCCAGCAACCCGGGAAGGTAGCGCAACAGGCGATCCATCGGCATCGGCATCTGCTCAGCGAACACGCCGCCGGCACAGTATTCCATGACTTCGTAGTAGCGATCCTGCCAGCGTCCGTAGGTGAACAGCCGGACAATGTTGGGGTGGGCCAAGCCTTGCAGCTGCGCGATGACCGTTGGATTGGGTGATGCGTGATAGCGGTAGAGCTTGACGGCGACCTCGCGGTGGGTTGCTTCGTCTTGACAATGAAAAACATCCGCTTCACCACTGAAGTCGCCAAGCGGTCCGGCAAGGACACGGTAGTGGCCGGCGATGACATCAGCAGCGGTGGGGGCACGCGGTGCTGGGTGCGTGGGCGGTGCATAGCGCTGGGTGAGAGAGGTGAGTTCCGCCCGGGAGGGTGGGCCTGGTTCCTCGGAAAATCTCAGCGTGACGCGGGGGGACGAGGGCGTGCTCACGCTGAAATCTCGCTTCGATCAATGGCGCTGAAGTCAACCCAATCGGGTTACCCAACCGGGATGGCGGCGCACCGGTCGCTCAGGGCGACCATTCGCGCCGACCGGACCGCCGCGCTCCTATTTAAGCTTGGCTTCTTTGTAGATGACATGCTTACGAACCACCGGATCGAACTTTTTGAATTCCAGCTTGCCTGGGGTCGTTTTCTTGTTCTTGTCGGTCGTGTAATAGTGCCCAGTCCCTTCGGACGAAACCAACTTGATCTTGTCGCGCATGGTCGTTCTCCGTTGTCGTTAAACGCGTTCGCCGCGGGCGCGCAAATCGGCAACGACGGTCTCGATGCCCTTCTTGTCGATGATGCGTAAACCTTGCATCGATACGCGCAAGCGCACCCAACGGTTTTCGCTGGGAACCCAAAACCGATGGTAATGCAAATTGGGCAAGAACCGCCGGCGGGTTTTGCGATTCGAGTGTGAAACTTTGTTGCCGCTCATAGGCCGCTTCCCCGTGACTTGACAGACTCGGGCCATGATCCTCATCTCCATCGTTCGATCTACGAAGCCGAAGGAGGATATACGAGGTTGTTGGGGGGGGCAAGGACTTTTTGATCTTTGTGCGCGGGGTTCGGCGAGTTTATCCCGGCTTGGTCTGGAGCAACCGAAACTAAGGACCGCCGGTGGCGTGGCGGATGATTTTGCCCGCCGGGTCCCGGCACAACCGTGACGAATTCGGTAAGATACACCGCGATACATTTTGTTTAAATGAGACATCGCTGATTGATCGGAGACGAGATCTTGGATTTTGCGACGTTCATCGGGTTACTAGTTGGCATCGCGGTGATGAGTGCAGCGATTCTCACCGGGCCTTCGGCTGGCTTGTTCCTGAATCTTCCGGGGGTGTTGATCGTGCTGGGCGGAACGTTTGCTGCCGTCATGATGAAATTCAGCCTGAAGCAGTTTTTTGGTGCGATCAATGTCGCGGTCCGAGCATTTCGCAAACATACCCAGTCCGAGCAACAGCTGCTCGATATGTTGATCGAGATTGCGCAACTCGCGCGCAAGCAAGGCTTGCTGGCGTTGGAGAATTATCCTACCGAGCATGCCTTGTTGCAGCGCGGCATCCGAATTTTGGTGGACGGCAGTACGCCGGAGATCGTGCAGGAGGTGTTGGATCGCGAGATTGCCCAGGCGGGGGATCGGGACGAGCGCGGTTACCAGATCTTTTTGGCAATTGGTGAGACGGCACCGGCGATGGGGATGATCGGTACGCTGATCGGGTTGATTCAGATGTTGGCCAATATGAGTGATCCGGACACGATCGGCCCAGCCATGGCGACGGCGTTGTTGACGACGCTCTACGGAGCGTTGATCGCCAACATGGTCGCGTTACCTATCGCCGATAAACTGCGCATGCGGGCCGATGACCAAATGCGCATGAATGCGTTGGTTCGTGACGGGCTCATGGCGGTGCAGGCCGGTCACAATCCGATGTTCATGCGCGAGATTTTACGTGCCTATCTCCCCGGGTAACGACGACCGATTGGCGCCGGCGAAGGTTGCCATGCCACCGGCACCCAAGTCGGTCCCGGTGAGAACCAATCTGGTGCGTGCGAAATCGCTGCCGCGCAAGAAAGTACCAAAGCGGGGTGCGCCGGCGTGGATGACGACGTTTGCCGATATGGTGACCTTGCTGTTGGCGTTTTTTGTGTTGTTGTTTGCCTTCTCGGAAATCGAGGTCGCCAAGTTGCAGCGTATTGCCGGTTCCTTGGCCAACGCGTTCGGCGTGCAGCGCGAGGTTCCGGCCCAAGCCATTCCCAGTGGGGACAGCGTGATCGCGCCGCATTTCGAACCGAGCGAAGGTCCGCGGCAACCGCTTGAAGGGGTGCAGCCGCAGACGCCGGACAAAGACGTGGAGGCCATCGCAGACGAGTTACGCACCGCGCTCAAAGAAGAGATCGACACCGGCTTGATCGATATCGAAACGGTGGGTGACAAAATCATCATCCGGATTCGCCAAGCCGGATCCTTCCCCATGGGATCGGCCGATATCGACCCTTCGTTTCTGCCGGTGTTGGGGAAACTGCGCCGGCAGCTCGGTGCTCGTACCGGTCGTGTGTCGGTTGCCGGGCATACCGATGGCTTTCCCATCAAAACCTTTCGCTATCGTTCCAACTGGGATCTGTCGGCGGCGCGCGCGGTTTCCGTTGTGCATGAATTACGCAAGATGCCAAAAGGGGTCGCCGATGAGCGTTTGGAAGTTCGCGGGCTCGGTGCAACTAAACCGCTGGAACCGAACACGAATGCGACCGGACGTGCCCGGAACCGACGGGTGGAGATTGCCTTCGAGCCGAAGTGAGTCATCGCGTCTTGGGGGCAGTACTTAGGCCTGGTGTTTTGGCGCTGCCTGGATACCGATCTTCCCGGTTCTGCCGGTCGAATTGGTTGGCACGACCGGGCAGGCGTCTGTGTCAAGCCGGAGCCTCGACACGAGTCGCGAGTCGTTGCGTTTTACAGTTTTTCACAGAAGCTGTGGAAAACGTTGTGGATTAGATGGTGGAAAAGGACGGTAGATGGCGCGGAACTTGGCCTTCCTCGACCTTGATCAGGAAATGTTCAATAAGCTAACCGATTGATTATAGAGGTTTGGCCAAGTTGCTAAGCAGTTTGGCGGAAATTGGAACGACGCTTGACAAGTGCGCAATCGAGCTGTGCAAAACCGGTACTTGGCAACGCCAGGCGGGGCATTTAAACGGATGGAGGAAGGAACAACTGTAACAAATCGTTCAAAAAAAGCTGGCCGATCGAGGTCGCACCGAAGCCCCAGTTGTTGCTCCAGAGCCATCCCTTGCGCAACGGTTCGGCAAGGAACGGTTGCAGTGAGCTCGGTTTCAACCCGGTGTGGTCGGTGACGATCGACCAGGACACGCCCGCGCTCAATCGCAATGCGTTGAGCATGAGTTCGAACACGATGTCGTCGGGCGCCAGTAAGTGGCTGTCTTGCCATGGCGAGTTGAACGTTAGGCTGGATCGAATATACCGAGCCGGATCGGCATGGCCGCAATGACGGGTGATTCGGCCGGTCGTCGGATCGGTCAGCTTGCTGTGGGCCCCGGCGCCGAGTCCAAGGTAATCGCCGAACTGCCAGTAGTTGAGGTTGTGCCGACAGGCGCGACCGGGCAGTGCGTAAGCCGAGACTTCATAGTGGTCGTAACCCGCTGCGGCAAGTGCATCGAGCCCGTGCATTTGCATCGCCCAGACGGTATCGGGGTCAGGCAATCGCGGTGGCGAACGGGCGAATGGCGTCGCCTCCTCGAGGGTTAGCTGGTAGTACGACACATGCTCAGGCGCAAGCGCAATGACTTCATGCAGATCGGTGATGGCCTGCGCAAGGGATTGCTCGGGTAACCCGAACATGAGGTCGAGATTGATACGTTCGAAGCCGGCTTGTTCGGCGAACGCCACCGCGGTGAGAGCGGCGTGTCGATCATGGCGGCGACCGAGTCGCCTCAAGTGGCCATCGCATAAGGTCTGGATCCCCAAGGACAGCCGATTGATGCCCGCTTGCCGCAAGGCCCGTAGATTGGTGAGCGTGACCGAGTTGGGATTGGCCTCCAGCGTGATTTCGGCCGAGGTGGGTAGTTCCAGCCGGGCACGAACGGCGTCGATGAGTTCGCCGATGGCATCGGCCGAAAACAAACTCGGTGTCCCCCCGCCGATAAATACGGAGATCAAGGCGCGTGGGTGGCAGCGAGCGGCGACGAGGTCGAGTTCGGCGGCTATCGCCTTGAGGTATGCGGCTTGCGGAATGGGGCCGGGGTGGGGGTAGGAGTTGAAATCGCAATACGGACACTTGCTTTCGCACCATGGAAGGTGAATGTAAACACTTAACGGTGGAGGGCGACGTGTTGGCGTTGGTGGGGTCGTTGGAGGCGTCAAAGCAGGCGTGCCCGGCCCGTTTGCAGGGCATGAACGAGTTGGCGCAGTGCTTGCCCCCGGTGGCTCAACCGATTTTTTTCGGCCGGATCGAGTTCGGCCGCGCTCAAACCATGGCTTGGGAGATAAAACAACGGGTCGTAGCCGAACCCGCGTTGTCCGCGCGGCTCGCGCAAGATCCAGCCCTCCCAGACCCCTTCGGCGATGACGGGAGCGGGATCGAGCGGATGCCGCAAATACACAACGACCGCACGAAAGCGCGCGCTGCGACGGTCATCGGGGCTATCCGCGAGTCTGTCAAGGAGTTTGCGGTTGTTGTTTTCGGCGCTGGCGGTGGGGCCGGCGTAACGCGCGCTGTAGATGCCGGGCGCCCCGTCGAGTGCATCGACCTCAAGTCCGGAATCGTCGGCGATGGCTGGCAATCCGCTGTGTTGTGCGGCGTGACGTGCTTTGAGAATGGCGTTCTCGACAAACGTCAAGCCGGTCTCGGCGGCGGTAGCGATCGCATAATCGGATTGCGGCACCAAGGTGACGGGGAAGTCGACCAGCAGTTGTGCGAACTCAGCGAGTTTGCCGCGATTGTTGCTGGCGAGAATGATGGTTGCGAGGGTCATTGGGTGTCTTTCCCCGAATCGTTCAGCGTCGAGTTGGATTGCGTTGTGCGTTGGAT
>CAZWQC010000046.1:0-754 GCA_964635785.1 uncultured Ectothiorhodospiraceae bacterium | reverse complement strand
TCCGAGCAAACCCGCTAGAGGAGAGAACCATGAGCGAGATTCGTATTGAGCACCGACCGAGCGATCATCGTCTCGGCGAGATTGGCGCGCGCAACTGGCCTATCTGGACCAAAGAAGTGTCGACGTTTCCCTGGACCTATGACGAAAGCGAAACTTGTTACTTTCTTGCCGGCAAGGTGACGGTGACACCTCAGGGAGGGCATCCGACCACGGTGGGTGAAGGCGATTTGGTGACCTTTCCCGCCGGAATGTCCTGTACTTGGGATATTCAAGAGCCGGTCAAAAAGCATTATCGCTTCGGATAATGTGTGGCAATTGGATGCGGCAGGGTCGATCCGATGCGACAAACGCGAGCAACGCCTCAGGTTGATACGATTTCGAACTTGTGCGAGTGAATCTTTGCCGTGTCCTTGCAAGATCGCAACATCGTTTTAGGGGTGACCGGCGGGATCGCGGCCTACAAAGCGGCCGAATTGGTGCGGCACTTGCGCTTGCGGGGAGCCAAGGTCCGGGTCGTGATGACCAACGCAGCGCAACGGTTTGTTGGGCCGCTGACCTTTCAAGGACTGTCGGGTGCACAGGTACACACCGAGTTGTTCGATGCGGCGGCCGAAGCCGCGATGGGGCATATCGAGTTGGCCCGATGGGCCGATGTCATCCTGATCGCCCCGGCGAGCGCGCACAGCATCGCGCGACTTGCCCATGGGTTGGCCGATGATTTGCTCAGTACTCTTTGCTTGGCGACGCAGGCCCC
>CAZWQC010000045.1:8024-11842 GCA_964635785.1 uncultured Ectothiorhodospiraceae bacterium | reverse complement strand
CGATCAGACGCTCCCTCACCGATTCCGCGCGTTGCTGGCTCAAGCGCTGGTTACTTCATTGCCGACGATCAACAACGGCAACCCGTTGGGACTGTCTTCGGCGGGGATGAAGGCGAGTCCTTCCGGCCCGAGATCACCCGCCGCGTCGGGGGGCAAATTGCCGGATGCGATTGCGTCGATGTCAACGGTGAAATCGCGGTAATTGACGTAGTCCATGAAGCGCGCTTTCACCGGATTGGAGACGTCGTAGACCATGATGCCACCCACACGCTCAAGCCCGATAAAGGCGTAATAGCGGTCATTGATATGCGCGGTGACCACTCCTTCAGGTTCTGGACCTTTGCTGTCACTGCGACTGTCGCGGTCATTGTCGTCGTTGCCGGCGTTGAACACGAACGTGTCATTGTCAAACCAGACGAGGTGGTCGGGCGAGCCAAATCGATCCAAATGCGCGGTAATGCGCTCGAAGTCGTCGCCGCTGTCGTAAAGCCGACTGGCTTGCGAACTCCAGATGCTGAACGAACGTGCCCCCATTGCCAACGGTTCGTCTTCGCCATCGCCACCAAAATCCACGCCCGCCGTCGTCGACAGTAAGTCAACGATACTCGGATCCAAATCCGCAATTGCCGGGAAAACCTCGCCAAGGTCCGCCTCTTCGCTGTAGCCGTCGTAGTCTCGGGTATCCCCCTCGTTGGCGGTGACCAGGAAGGTCGTCGTGGTGGTGCCATAAGCCGCAATGGCATCCGGCATGAACAAACCGAACGCGGGACGAGGGGCAATCGTGATTTCGCCATCCTCGGCCACGTCCATGCCGTTGTCGGCGAGCCGATGGTCCTTGTAGCGCAGTGCCCCTAGCTGAACGTTGTTCGTGTTCAGGTCAATAATGGCCAACGCATTGTTTTCCTGCAAGGTGACGAATGCCTTGCTCGAATCGGGCGAAACGGCGATGTACTCCGGTTCGAGATCCTGTGCAACGGTTGCGTCAGGGCCAAAGATACGAATACCAGCCGCAATAATGTCCTCACGTTGGTCATCGTAGCCGTCGAACGTCACCAGCGAGGCATTCGCGTTGGCCAATCCGCCACTGATGTCGACGATGGTCACCGATCCTTCTGGATCAACGCTGTAGTCATCGCTCGGTTCACCTTCGTTGGCTACCAGGACTTTGCTGCCATCCGGGGTGAAGGTGACCATGTCGGGCAGGGCACCGGTCTCGGCAACCGCCAAGACATTAAAGGTATTGGCATCGTAGAAAACCACCCGTCCGTTTTCCTGTTTCGTGTCGTGTTCGGCTGCGACCGCCACGATACCATCGTGCACGGCGACACTGTTGAAACCACCGAGATCGAAATCTTGTTCGCTCGCCGCCCAATCGCTACCGTCAAGGCTAGTGATCAAGGTTGGATTCGTGGGATCGGATAGATCGAGGACATCGATGGTCTTGGCGTTGGCATTGGTGACGAACACGCGTTGGGTGCCGGCATCGAAGGCGACGATTTCCGCCGCGCCCTCGTCAAATGGGGCACTGCCGGTATAACGACCGATCAGGCTCAAGCTGATATCGCCTTGCGGTAACGTCATGACGGCATCGTCACGCGCGCTCAAGTTTTCGATCCGCAGATCATCGCTGGTTGCTGTTTCCGGAAGATCGTGGGGAACAGCCTGATGGAAACGCAGCAAGTACTCGGCCAGCGCATCTTGTTCGGTACCGGGGTCGGCGAACGTCGCGTTACCGGCCGCGAAGCCGAGTGTGGGCAGATCGACCCGATTCGGATTCGCCAACCCCTTCAGCGGATAACTGTCGCCACAACTGTCGCTCGGGTCGGTGTTGCTACCACCTTCGACACAACCGGCGATGAAGTTCAGTATGACCAGCCGGAAGGTTTCGGTCGGCGCAACGACGATGCCGTCTTCGACCACGTGCGTGATCACCGCACCACTGTCGTCAACCACGGCAAGATTGCGCAGGCGATCACCATTGATATTGACATCGGCCTGGTTAATGTCATCCGCATCGCGGGCGGGTCGGCCGGGATCGAAGCTGAACCGCAAACCGGCGACCTGCGGGAACTGGCCAGGCGTGGCACCCTCCCGGGTCGCTGACACCGCGTGTTCGATGATATCCGCCAGTTCCGCCCCGGTGACCGTCAGTAGGGTCAAGCTGTTGTTGAAGCGCAGGGATGTTTCGATATCCAGTTGCGAAATACCGCCGGCCGGTTTACCGCTGGTCTCGTTCGCCGCCGGCGGTAACAATTGCAGATCGGCTTCGTCGTTGCTGCCGGGGGGGAACACGGCTTGGCCGATCTTGTCACGGATGCCACCACCGTTTTTGATCGAGATCAGCGTGCTCGGGTCGGCGATTTTAGCCAGCCAGAGGTTGGCATCTGCCGTCAGGTTGCCGAGGTTGGTCTCCTCGGTGCGCACCGCGCTGCGCCGTCCTTCCAGGTAGACACTGGTAAACCCGAGGACATTACCGTCCTTTTCGACCAAGACATCTTCCATGGCATCGGCAATCTCGTCGACGGCAGCTATCGGCGTGAAGGGTTGACTGATGACGTCCGTGGCATAGGCGCCGTTGATCGCGGGATCTAGACTGGATTCGTCGATTACACCGGCGTCATCGAAGGTCACGAGCAAACGGCCCAGATACTCGAAATCGCCCTCTGTGTTTACCACCAACACCGGCTCATCGCTAGGTGAGGTGAAGACCAGCGGATAGGTATCCGCTGCGGTGTCGCCATCGCGCAGACGATCGTTACTGTCGGCCAGCAGGGTGTTGGAGCCCCCGGCAACGATGATATCGACGTCGTTTAAGCGAGTGGCCAGGGCTTTTTCTACGTCGATCTGCTGCATGTGCGCAAGCAGGATGATTTTGTCGATCCCTTGCGCGACCAGCGCATCCACGGACGGTTGGATTGCAGCGGCCAGCGCATCGAGATCGGCCGCGTTGTCCGCGGTGAAACTCTGTGGCGTAATCACCAAACCGCTGGTATTGGTGATGCTCGGCAAGATCGGTGTCGCCGCGCCGACTAAACCGATCGTTTCGCCATCGACGACCACGGTTGCGCTACCGGCGACGCGATTGGGTTGCACGGGCTGACCGTCATTGGTCGTCAGATCGGCCAAAGCGGAAGCGGAGAAATCGACATTGGCTGCAAGATAGGGGAATTGCGCACCGGACCAATCGCCGTCGACGTCGATCAGTTCAGCGAAGTCGCCGGGACTGGCGTCCAAATCGTGATTGCCGAGGGCAGACGCTTGGACGCCCATAGCGTTCAACCAAGCAATGTGGGCGCGGCCGTTGCCACCGCCTGCAAGGGCTGCGGCGATGGCGGCGTTATCACCGTCACCGGCGGCATAGAACTCCGGTCCCGGAATCAGGTTATCACCGGAACTGAGCACCAATGTGTTGTTCGGGTACTCGGCGCGAAAGCCGTTGACGAGGGCCGAGAAATTGCGAACATCGTCGACTCCGCCAGCACCGTCGATATCGGCGAAGTGAAGCAGCTGGAAGGTAAAGCCAGTGGGCGGTGTTGGCGTCGAGGCGTCGATGCCGTTGCACACGGTTTCCGTGTCGTCAATTTCGGCGGCGTCGAGAACGCCGTTGCCGTTGTCGTCTGTGCCGTAGTCGATGCGCACCCCACCGTTCTCACATCCACCTGCGCCCACGTCGACTGTGGTCGTGTTGACCAACGCGTTCGCGCCGTCCGTCCCATCCTCACCGGGTGTTCCCGGTTCTCCCGGGGTGCCATGACAAACGAGTTGAGTGCTGGTGATCTCGGATGAGCCCAATGTGCCATCGCCGTCGAGATCGGTGC
>CAZWQC010000045.1:2971-8014 GCA_964635785.1 uncultured Ectothiorhodospiraceae bacterium | reverse complement strand
ACGAGTGCATTGGCGCCGGGTGCTCCGTCCGTTCCGGGAGCGCCATCGGTGCCATCGTCGCCATCATCTGCGCAACCTGCCATCACCATGACGGCGAGCAACGCAGTCGTTAGCAACCAAGGCTTGCTGATCTGCATCAAGGTAACCTCCAAAATTTCGTGTCAGTCGATTGAAAGAGTCAATACACATGGCCGAGACAAGGCGTCTTCGCCAGCTGAAGTCAACGGATACGGGTTAAACCCAAAAGCCCGCTCACTGTAGTCGACTCGGCGAGGACGACGCAAGGGGTAGGGTTTGGGAAGCGTTTCCCAAGATTGGGGCGTCGGGTTACTCTGGTTTGTCGGCCGTGACGATCACGTAATCCAATCCGCGAAAGACCTGCTCGGGCGAAAATCGACGCGCCAGGAGAAACACGACGCGTGCGATCGGGTGCATGCGACGCTGCAACTCGACGTTGGTCTGCGCGTAACGATGCAGCGGGGCGTAGACATCGGCAGCAACGGACTCGATTTGGATGTTGCCATAGCCGCAATGCTCGAGGTGTTCGCGATAGGTATCGCTGCCGTAGGCGTTGGCCTTGGGAATGACGAATTTCTTTGCGAGGAACTGCCAGGTCCAACGTTGGTGCAGGCGGGTCGACCACGCCGCGGCGGGAGGTTCGGGCAGAATGTCGGCGACGGCCAGGCGCCCACCGGGTTTGAGCACTCGATAGGCCTCCCGCAAGAAATCCACGCGCGTTGTGAAGTGAAATGCGCATTCCAACGCCAATACCTTATCGACCGATGCGTCGCTAAGTGGCATGGCCGTGGCGGAACCGTGGCGCAGGTCGATGCGGTCAGCTAGCCCGGCCTGTTGCATGCGTTGGCGGGCGAGTTCGACTTGGCTTGCCGTAATGTTCAGGCCGACGATCTCTCGCGGTGCGAAGCGTTCCAGCCAAACCCGATCCTGTTCGGCGAAACCGAAGCCGACGTCCAAGACCCGATCGGTTGGCGTGAGTGCTGCTTTGTCTCCCAGCAAGACGACTAAGTCATGACAGGCGTCTTCCGGCGTTTTTGCGTTGCGCCAATAGCCGAGGTTGAGGTATAGGCTATCGGTGGTCAATGCGCGGGTCGACAACAAGTCGTAGACATCGCTGACGCGCAAGCGATGCCAGGGGTTGATCAGCCAGTTGACGTAACGCAGACTTTCGGCAAGGGGTTGCAGGGTCATCGTTGGCATGGGGTCGATCTCCTTGAACAAAAATGGGTTGTCGGCAGTCGATGGCGATTTGACGGTAGGGCTGACCTAATGTTCGATGCGATAGATCAAGTCCATACTCCGGATATCGCCGGCGAGCGCTTCGAGGGTGAGGTGTTTCGATAGCGCGTATTTAAGGGACATAACCGCTTGCTCGTTGAACAAGGCTTGGGCGTAACGGATGTATAAGTCGGGCGTCAAATACTTTCCCACAATTAGGGTGGTGTCGGTCAAGGTGTTGCCACTGTCCAACCGCAGTTGATCCAAGCCGAATTGTCGGGCAATCTCGTCGGTGACAAAATCCCCGCCGGCAATACCGAGTTCGGTAACGGCATCGAGCAATGCGAACGCCTGGATTTCGTCGCTGCTCGATAACGGCTCGCCGGTCAGGAGGAAAGCGAGAATCTCCTGGCGTGGCAGGTCGGGGATCGAAAACAATTCGCTGTGTAGTTGAGCGAGCGTGCCGTTGATCTTGAGTCCGACGGTGACGTCGTAAGCGTCGATGTCACGGACTGCTTGAGCATCCACCGCCGGTGCGGCGAGTGGCCCTTGAAACATCAGGCGGCCTCCCTCGATGGTCAAGTCTTGTCCGTAGGCGGCGTACTTTCCGTCGACGAGGCGCAAGACGCCCTCGGCTACAGTCAGTGTGTCGTCTTGGCGGACCTGTAAGCGGCCTGCCAGCCGAGTATTCAGTCCATAGCCCTTGAAGTAGACCGATCGACCCAACGTCCAAGTCAAGTCGCTGGTGACAGTCAATTGGTTAACGGTGTTCGCGGCAGTGGTGGGTGCCCCGTTGACCGCATCCGTCGGGTCATCGGGCTGCACGACGATTTGATCGGACGAGACCGAAACGCCACTGTGTGAGCGATTGGCCAAGGTCCATTGTGCTTGTGGCACGTCAACGTTGCCGCGTACGCGGATTGCGTTGGGATCCCAATCGAGTTGAATATCCGGGCTAATGGTGAGGCGAAGATCGGGGCGGTCGATCGCGGAAAAGTGCTCGCCGGTGAACTTGATTTGTCCCGCCCAGCCGGCCGGCCACGGTAGCTGCGTATGGCCTTGCAGACGAAGCCGCCCGGTACCGGCGGAAGCGGTGCCGGTCAGGGTAAATCGGCCATCGCCGGCGCTGCGAAGTTGGCACGCGATGTCCTTGAAGGTGGTACCCAACGCCGGGAGTTCAACCGCGGCGTCGGCCAATTGGATCTGTCCGCCCAATGCCGGGCGGTCGAGGGGACCGTCGAGGTGGACATCCAGGGACAATCTGCCAATCGGTCGCGCGATGTCGTTGGTCAACTCGGCAAGCCAGTCCCAACGTTTGATTAAACCCCCGACGGTACCGGTGAGATACCATGTATCATCCTTGCTGAGACGGTTCATCTCGATCGCTGTCACGATCCGCCCGCGTTGTTCGGGGAATCGGCTTTGACCACGAAAACGCCAGCGCTTGGTCGAGCCGGACAAAAATGCCACGGTATCGTCCCAGGCCAGTTGCAGCTGCGGAAGGGTTTTGGTGCTGGCGGCGATCATGCCGGTGTAAGGTCGTAGGGTCGCGTTGAGCTCTGGATTGGCCAGCGGGCCGGTTAGGGTTGCGTTGAGGTCAAGATCGCCTGTCAGTGCGACGGTTTTGGGCAGGTACGGCTGAGCCAGGGTTAATGGGATCGCTGTTGCATCCAGGGTCACAGCCAAACCGTCTTGGGTTGACCATTGCCCTTCGACACAAAGACGACGTCGCTTGCCTTGCTCAAGGCAAATTGGGCTCAGATGTGCCGTTTGGGCGGTTGTCCGTAAACGGCTTGGTTTAGGTAAATGCCAGGCCGGCAGGTGCGGTGGGGTGAACCTAAGGGTATTGAGATCGACACCCCAATGGTTGGCGGTATCCTGTTTGGCGGTGCCGGCGATGTGCAATACCCCGGCGGTGCCATCGAGGATGACCTCGGCTGACGGTTGTAATCGCGTGCTTTGGGCGATCAGGACGATCTGGTCCAGGTCGATGTTGGCAAGGGAGACCTCGGTCAGGGACGTGCTCAATGCCGCTTGGTGGAGGCCAGGGCGCGTGGTCGCCACGAGCTCGAGTTGGCCAATGCTGTGATCCAGGTAACGCAGACGCTTGCCTTGAGCCCGCGCATAACCGCGCAGGTTGTCCAGATCGCCACTGAGGGTGCCGGTGGCAACGAGGTGGCCGCCAGCCTGAGGATGGTATTGCGCCAAATTGGGTGCGTTCAATGACCATGTCAGGTTTGCCGCCTGACCTAAATGACCCTGAAGATTTAGCGTGTTCGCGCCGACCGACAGGGTCAGGTGGGGTATTTCTAGTTGTCCAGCCTGCCAAATTGCGCTGCCGCTCCCGGCCCAAGGGCTATCCCGCCAACCCCCGGACAGCGAGGTGAGTGTCAGCATGACACTGCGCTCGGAGGTATTCCACTGGCCAAAAAGGCTGGCCGCAAGATCAAGGCTTGCGTCCAACCGCGGGTCGATGTCAGCGAGGTTAAAAGGATGGCTGTCCAGCTGAACGACCCAATGCAATCCGTGACGCCAGTTCAGTTGAGCGTTCATCGCGACATGGCTGCTTTGTTCTGTGGTGATCGTCATTGCGGTATCCAGGCCATACCAATCACCCGCAAACTCTGTCTTGACGCGCTCAAAGGACCAGCGTTTGGGGTTATCGATGGCCACCGTCAACTGACCTTGATAGCCGGTTGGATTTAACGTAAAGCCCGCATTGGTTGAAACGGACGGCGCCGGATAAGGCAAAAGTTCGCCTAATGCGATGGCTTTACCGGAGAAATCCAACGTTAACTTGGGTTGTTGCGCATAGTTCAATGTGCCCGAACCGTGCAGTGTCCCGGGGACGGCAGCGATGGCCACCGATTCGATACGAGCGTTCTTGCTGTTGCCGGTGAGCGCTGCCGTGACGTTTAACGGTGAATCGATATTTGGCGGCGTCACATCGGTGCTAAGGTCGGCTTGCCACTGATCGATGCCGCCAACAATCGTGATCGAACCCGATCTGCTGTGCCATGGGGCGAGAGCCGCCGGTGGCCAGTGCAGGTCTTGCCAACGATTGTGCAGATGGCACCAGGGTTCGGTCAGGATTCGTTGGACCGAGCCCACGGTTTCAAGCTGCACCGGTTGCTCGAGCTGATGTTTAAGTTTAATGTCCTGCATCTCACCGCTGGCGTAAAGATGACCGGAAAACGGGACTGGATCGGTTTTCTGCCAGCGCCAATGAATGTCACTCGTGAGCCGATGAGGTTCATGCAAATCGATGGTAACAGTACCAGCCGCGTCGAACCCAGCCAATTTGGCGAAGAGTTCGGTCACGGTGAGACTACGATCGTCCAATCGAACCTGGAAAAATAGTTCATCGATCAGCAGGGGGGTTGTTGGGCGGGTTATCGTGCTGTTGCTCAGGTTGAATTGGTCCACTGCGAGGGCGGGCGGCAGCGGGGGTAGGGAAAATGCCGCCGTGCGGGGTTTGGCCGGTGAACTCGCATAGTCTAGTCCATCGATGTTGATATGTCGCCAATGTAGACGACCTTGACCCAACGCAGTGAAATCGAACCACCAATCCAAGTGGGCAATGGTAAGTGCTGCCGACGCATCGTGATAGTCGATCCCGTGAAGTTCTAAGTGGCCCAATAGCTGCCCGTGAATCGAATGAATCGTCACGGGTATTTCCAATAGGTCGATGGCAACGGCGATGGCGAAACGGCAGCCCGTCTCGGTGAAACCGAGCCACAAACCACCCAGCAATAGCCAGAATGCCAAGTCGAGCGCTTGGTCAGCTAGCCACCAAGCGATTCCCCG
>CAZWQC010000045.1:0-2961 GCA_964635785.1 uncultured Ectothiorhodospiraceae bacterium | reverse complement strand
ATGCTCAAATGCAGGCGAACGCCTTGACCGCCAAGCGGATGCGCCAAATCCACGCGGACCGGTCCGATCGGTGAACGCCAACGCAGCCCGCCACCAATGCCACGAAACCAGGGTGCGCCGAGGTCATTGAAGGCTTTTCCGGCATCATAGAAAAAGGCCGCTCCCCAGTTTCGGTAAATACTGAGGTCATACTCGATGCTGCCGACCAAACGATAGCGTCCCCCCACAACCCGGCCGTCGGCGTTGGTTGGTCCGAGTGTTTGATAGCCATAGCCCCGCACGCTGGCATCGCCGCCGGCAAAAAAACGTAATGTCACCGGTAACTTGTCGATACGATCCAGTTCGGTGGCGCCGGCGTCTAAGCGTGCCAGAAGCCGTCCGAAAAGCAGTGCATGAACCCATTTGCTGGACCATCGTGCCTGCACGAAGGTCAAGTCGGAAATCGGAATCTCGCGCGAACCAATCAAGCTAGTTCGGATACGCCAGGCGTGTTGTGGAAACGCGATATCGTCGGTGACCCGTTTTTCCCAAGCGATTCCAGGAAACATCAGGTTGGTACGCTGATTCGTTGCCGCGATCTTGGAGTCCTCGCGTTGCAGATCCAAAGACAATGTCTGTATCCAATCGCCGGGCATAAGATCGATTCTGGCGATGCGCGTGAGCAAACGGCGAGATTGCGATGTCTCGGTCACTTCGCGTTGCCAGCCAACATTGAGATGATATTGCTCCGTTCGGGGATCGGCGAGGGGGATGATGTAGTCGGCACCCAGCTCTTGGCGGACAGGGGACAGTAAACCGAAGCTGGAGAACCGGTGACCGTGACGGGTGACAAATAGATTACCGTAACCCAGCCGAAGCCGGGGTCCGGTATCGGTTGCCGCGCCAGCACCAATGGTGTAGGCGTGACGATTCCCTTCTTTGAGATTGATATCGATCGAAACAGTGTTATCCGTGCGGACCGGGGTTCCCTTTTGCACGCTGATTCGGTCGAAATAGCCGGAATCGGTGAGCGCGCGTTGGGTGTCCAGGAGGGCTTGGCTGGTGTAGTATATCCCGGGTTCGATGTCGATGAAGCGCTGCACGAAGTCTTGATGCAGATGGGGCGTCGGGGCAATGTTGATGTCCCCGAGCCGATAACGCGGCCCGCTCTTGAGATGGAGAACGACATCGGCACGACCTTGGGCAGGATTGACGGTAAAGCGATGCTGTGACCATGTCGCGTCGAAATAACCGTTCTGGACCGCTGTTTCAATGAGCTTGCGCTTGCTTTGCTCGTATCGACCATGGTGCATCGGTTCTCCTTCGCGCAGCGGGAGTTGCGCGATGGCTGCTTGTAGGCGCGGGTCGGTCTGGCCTTCGCCTTCGATCCGAACATCTATCTGGTGTATCCAAACCCGCTCACCCGGATCGATGACGAGATAGAGTTGCCAACATGGATCGATCTGAACGAAATTGGCGTCAATGACGTAACCTCCATACCAACCGAGTGCCTGCATGGCCAGTTCTGTCTCCACGGCGATACGTTGGTTCAAGCGTTCGCGTCGCCACGGTGACAGCGCGCAACGTTCGTTGTCGAGCGCAAGATTGGCAACGATGTTTCGATGGAGTTCGCGGTTACCGCCATAGACTTTGATCGTTGGCCGGTTGTCATTCGCGGCGATGGCTACACCGAACGTGTGCAAAAGACAAATCGCGGTGATGGCCAAAGGGCGGGTCGGCTTCAACCGATTCCAGACGATCGAAAGCGCGACCCTGCAGCCCGCGGAAGTAGTTCCTGTCCCCAAGCACGTGAGCCGTTGTGGGCTTATTCCGATGGATCAGGCTCGACGCGAGAGGTCGAGGCATCCTTGGCCGAATCCATCGTGGCCAGGTCACTGACCGTGCCCGACGGGCGATCCGTTCGGCTTGCACTATCCGCATCGGTTAGTGCGCTGCGATTGGGTCGACGGTGACGAGGTCGGGAGTACGGTCGCCGACGTTCCCGTGGCGTCGTCGGGCGGCTGCGGCTTTCATCGGCAACGTCATTGGGCGCTGGCGTATTTGTTAGTTGCATCGTATCGGGTGCGGTTAACTCGTCGACACCGAAGGCAACGAAACCTGGGGCTTGTCCGGTGGTATCGGTATGGGTCGCCGATTGAACGGCATTGCCATTGGCCAAAGGCGTTTCGACCGGTGACGCCGGTTGAGCGGTGGGTCGGGATGTCACCATGTTATCGTTTGGGTTGGGAAGGGGGGCGTTGGGCGGTGTGGTCTGTTCGCCTTTGGCGGTTGTCGTCGGTGCAGTCGAGTCGGTTGATGAGAATGTCTCCCGTGCGTTGGTTGCCGTCGTTTCGTTGCCGCTGGAGACCGTTTCCGTACGGGTGTTTGCAACCGGATTGATCGAAACGGGACGCGCTTGCGTGGATTCTTGATCGCTTGCCTCGTGGCGGCGGCGGGCAGCGACTCGGCCATATTGACCACGCGTACGCCCGGACGGACTGTTGCCGCTGCGCCTCGCCTGCTGACGGGTTGCTTGGATTTCGTTGTAGCCGCGATTTGATGATGTGGCTTTGGGTGGAGGTGTTGGCGCCTCGTCCGAATCGCCGTCGTTGGCTTGCGAACCAAGCGTCGGCGCATTCGTTGCCGCATCTGCGCTCTTTGTTAAAGGTGTCACCGGCGGATAGGCAAGGGTGGTCAATGCGGGTGTGACGGGCGGCAGCGCGGCGGGGTTAGTACCGGTATTGCCGGGAACGTTGCGGACCTCGACCTCGGTGGGAGATGCGGCACTTGGGTGGACCCCGGACGGTGCGGTGTCTTTTGTTTTGACGGGCGCAGGTGACTCGGACTGGCCGTTGGGCTGTGCGCTACCTTCGGCTTCGGCGGTAGCGGCTGAAACGGAGCGAACCTCTGACTGTGCGGTGGCTTCGGCTGCGGAGGCGGCAGGGGAAGCCGAGGAGCGGTTCGACGGGCTGCACCTCGACA
>CAZWQC010000044.1:7430-11854 GCA_964635785.1 uncultured Ectothiorhodospiraceae bacterium | reverse complement strand
GCGCGGATATCTCGTTCCGCAGCATATTCTCGCAGCCGGGCTCGCGCGGTTAGAGGCAGTGCTCAATGCGCCGGTGGGCTTTGCCATCCGCGCCCGATCCAGTGCGTATGATTTTTCCGCCAAAGCGTATGCAGGACAGGTGTTGGCGCGGCAGGAGCGGGCTTCCCTTGCCAATTTGCGCAGTTTATTCGATCAGCACCGGGAGACCGCTGTCTCCGGTTTGCCATTGGTGCGCTTAGGCTTGGCATTGCACCGTGCGGGCGATCATCGGCGAGGTGAGCAAGCCCTGCGCTTAGGCTTTGAACGAAGTCGCGATGACTCGGTTTACATCGGCGATTATGGTAGCGCGGTACGGGATACCGCAATGACATTGGCGTTGCTGATGCAAACGCAACTGGGCAAGGCGATGGCGCAAGCGCGTTATCTTGATCTGGCGGATTTGCTCTATGACAGACAATGGTTCAGTACCCAGGAGCGCTATGCGATTTTCTTGGCAGGGATTCAACTGCGATCGGACGAACCTTGGCGGGCGATGTTGTACGCGGGTAACGATACTCGATCGCTCGGCGGGCAAGGTCAACAACGGCTGAGCTTCGATTATGGCGAACTTGCCAACGGTCTGCGTTTGGTGCCTGCCGGCCGTGATGCCGTGTACTACCGGGTGCGGGTGGCGGGTTATCCGCAGCAAGCACCGCTGGCGGACGATTCCGCGGCGCGTGTGTCGCGGTATTTGCTTGACCTTGATGGCGAGCCAGTGACCGAAACGACATTCGCCATTGGCGACCAAGTGATCGTGCATACCACCGTCGAACCGACTGAGGACTTCCCGAATGGGCTGTTGGTCGATTTGTTGCCGGCGGGATTGGAATTGGAAAACCCCCATCTGGGCGGTCTGAGTGTGCTTGGCGATGTGGTGATTGGGGGTGAGCGGCTGGCCGATCTGATTCAGCCCGATTACCTGCAACACGCCGAGTACCGAGACGATCGTTACGTCGCGGCGCTTGAGCTCTCGGCGGGCGAGGTCGTTGATTTGGTGTATGTCTTGCGTGCGGTCACGCCGGGAGAATACACCTGGTCGGGGCCGTCGCTGGAAGATATGTATTTGCCCAAGCGGCGGGCACAAAGCGGCGAGGGTGCCCGGGTTGAGGTGTTGGGTGCCACCAGGTAGGTGCCGGTCGATAGACCGCTCGGAGCCACACCGCGGGCGCGGTGTGGCTCATTATCAATCAATCAACCGACGATCCAGACTTCGTGTCTTAAGCGAATGCGACGTCTCGTGTGACTCGACGGATCGTCACCACGATGTCCAACGACGCCAGGCCGGCTGGCGTGTTGCCATCGCCAAGATCGTCCGGTTCACGGCAAAGGACATGGACTTAAACCAGCCGGCACATGATTAGCTAGCCGCTACCTTTTGCTTTTGCACTTCTTCGCGTACCTTCGCGATATCGAGTTCGCGGACTTTGCCGATCAGCTCTTCCAGTTGGGTTGCGGCAAGCATGCCGGGTTGGGAGAATAAAATGACCTGCTCGCGGAAGATCATCAAGGTAGGGATAGAACGGATTTGGAACTGGCCGGCGAGAAGTTGTTCCTCTTCGGTGTTGACCTTGCCGAAGATGATATCTGGATGGTTTGCCGCAACTTGTTCATAGATCGGTTCGAAACTGCGACACGGGCCGCACCATGGGGCCCAGAAATCGATCAGAACAATGTCGCTCTCATTGATGGTTTGTTCGAACGTTGCAGTGGTGAGCTGTTGGACGGCCACAATGTTACTCCTTGGGCGTTGGATTGATGAGTCCGCTGTTGTCAAGCGGGCGAGGGAAATCGGGTGCATGGGGTTGGCTGATTCGGTCTTGCATAAATTACTCCTGCAACAACGCAGGCGTCGTGTCTCCCCAGCGGGGTAACAGCGTGTGCGGTACTCGCACGTGATCTAAGATGCGGGCAACCAAGAAATCCACCAACTCGTCGATTCGGTTGGGACGGTGGTAGAAACCTGGGTTCGCCGGTAGGATGGTCGCACCGGCGCGGGCCAGTCGGAGCATGTTCTCCAAATGCAGGATCGAGAATGGTGTTTCCCGAACCACGAGGATCAAGGGGCGTCGCTCCTTCAAACTGACGTCGGCGGCGCGTTCGATAAGGTTGTCGCTATTGCCTTGGGCGACGCGGGCCAGTGTTCCCGTGGTGCAGGGGCAGATGATCATCGCTTCGGCGACCGAGCTGCCGCTGGCTACCGGGGCGGTCCATTGGGCTTGGCCGAAGATACGCAGCCGTTGTGCATCGACGCGCAGGGTTTGTCCCAAATACTCCCGCATGACCGAGCGCTCTTGCGGCAGACGTAGGTCTGTCTCCATTGCCAAGACCACTTGCGCGGGTCGTGACAACAGCAGGTTAACTTGCACACCGGCGAGAAGCAAACATTGGAGCAAGCGTAACGCGTAGGGCATGCCGGATGCACCGGTTAGAGCCAAGGTGATGTCCCGAGTGGGGCAGTTCACGCGATCGGTCATGGTGTCACCGTCCTTGCAAGCCGGTCAGAAGACGGTCGTGTAGCCCACCAAAGCCGCCATTGCTCATGATCACGACACGATCGCCGCAGGCCAAGTCGAGCAACAAGCGATCGAGTACTTCGTCTGCCGTTGCCATAACCGCCCCCCGGCGGGCGAGCCCGTCCTCAAGCTCGCTTATGGACCAGCTGAGGTCTGCACCTGTACAGAGATAGGCCAGGTCGGCATTGGCCAAAGCGCTCAGCAATGAGCTGCGATGTGTCCCCATGCGCATGGTGTTCGAGCGAAGCTCCAGGACGGCAACCAGGCGATCGTGAGGAAATCGCGCTCGTAAACCGTTCAAAGTCGCCTCGATCGCGGTTGGATGATGGGCGAAATCGTCGTAGACGTGAATCCCGGAGACCTCGCCTCGCCATTGTAGACGCCGTTTGACGCCGCGGAACGTGGCCAAAGCCCGGCAGGCCAGGTCGACTGGCACGCCGACATGGTCAGCGGCGGCGATGGCTGCGAGCGCATTGGCGATATTGTGTTGACCGAGCATGGTCCAGGCGACTTGGCCGAGTGTTTGGCTATGGCGAGATACGGTAAATTGCTGGCCATCCGGACGGATCGCCTCGGCCTGCCAGCCCCCGCGATGATCGATGCCGAAATACTGGGTATCACTCCAACAACCCATTGCCAGCACATCAGCCAAGGCAACATCGGCGGCATTGACCACCAGCCGCCCGCTTCGTGGCACCGTCCGCAGGAGCTGATGAAACTGCCATTTGATGGCAGCCAGATCGCAAAAGATATCGGCATGGTCGTATTCGAGGTTATTGAGGATCAAGGTCCTCGGTCGGTAATGAACGAATTTCGAACGTTTGTCGAAAAAGGCCGTATCGTATTCGTCTGCCTCGATGACGAAATGTTCACCCTGACCGAGTCGCGCCGATCGGCCGAAGTTCTCCGGTACCCCACCGATGAGGAATCCCGGTGCCAATCCCGCCTGCTCCAAGATCCAAGCCAGCATGCTGGCAGTCGTGGTCTTGCCATGGGTACCGGCGACCGCCAATACCCATTTGCCACGCAGGATAGCTTCTGCCAACCATTGTGGTCCGGAGTTGTAATTCTGGCCACGGTCTAGCAGCGTTTCCACAATCGGCATTCCCCGGCGCATCACGTTGCCGATGAGTACCTGATCTACACCAGCGGGTAAATGCTCGGGCGCGTATCCCTCGATCAATCCGATTCCGTGCTCGTTAAGTTGGGTGCTCATCGGTGGATAAACGTTCTGATCGGCACCGGTGATCTGATGTCCTGCCTGTTGCCCAAGCACGGCAATGCCACCCATGAATGTGCCACAAATGCCAAGGATATGAATGTGCATGGTTGCGTTCCGGGTGGGTATGGGATCGACGCGTCACGAGGACGTTAGCCAGCGACAGCAGCTGGCGCAGGAAACAGGGACTGCAGTATTTTTGAGGACAGCAGTAGATACCCCAGGGTGAATAACATGCCAATACCGAGCGAGCGGGTCGAGAGCGCAAGCCGGAACAGGTGAGCGTACAATAACAGCAACCAACCAGCAGCGATCAAATAACCCAACGCAAACAGTACCCCGGGTTCCGTGCCGGCATTGTACAGCAGTGGTAACATGAGGGTTGTCAATAGAGCGCCGCTGCCAATCAAAGCAATGACCGTCTGCAGCCAGCGGTTCGGGTAACCAACGAGCACGAGGACTACCCAGCTATAGGTGGTCAAGACAAGCAAATCCACTATGGCCTGTAAAAAGCTAATCGCGACCGAAAAGTAGGGTAGAATCATGACCGCTGTCACGAGCACATAGCTCAAGGAAACCAAGATCAACAACAAGACCGATGCGGGCAGATCGGCGGGGCTGCGCTTGAACAGACAAATTTGCAGAAAGGGCTC
>CAZWQC010000044.1:0-7420 GCA_964635785.1 uncultured Ectothiorhodospiraceae bacterium | reverse complement strand
GGCTCGACCCAAACATACATAAAGAGGAAGCCTTAGTGTCGCGTCGGCTGGCCACGCGATAACATCACCAGCGTCGATGGGCCCGGGCCGGGGCGGGTGAAGCAATCGATACGAGGCTGCACTCGATTGGGCGTGCTCATTCAGTCCCATCCAGTTCTTCCAATTCTTCGAGCATTTCCAATTCCTGGAATGGGTCGAACGCTTGCTGACTCTGCGGGGGATTGCCATCGTAGACTTTACTCAAACGGCGGTCCAAGAATGCGTCACGCAATGTCGCGTAGCGATCGAAACCGATTTCGCTGAGAGCCTTCTCGGCGGCGAAGAGATCGGCACGCAGATCAATGCCGGAAATCAGGTCGATGCCCCGTTGTTCGGCAGTGTCCAAATTCACGTAAGGCCATAGGGTGGTATAGCGATCGACGAGAAAAGTCGGCGCATCACGTAATGTCGATGGCCCGAGGACTGGGACGACAAGGTACGGACCCGCGGGGACACCCCAATAACCTAAGGTTTGGCCAAAATCTTCGTTGTGCTTTTCCAAGCCCAGCATCGAGGCCACGTCGAAGAAGCCGGCAATGCCCACGGTCGAATTGATCAAAAACCGTCCGGTATCGGCCGCCGCTTGCCCGAATTTTAACTGGAATACGTCGTTGACGACAACGGTGACCTCGTTGAGGTTGGAGAAAAAGTTACTGATTCCTTGATCGACCACCGTCGGCGTGACCAACTGATAACCACGGGCCAGGGGTTTGATGAAGGCACGATCGAGCGCGTCATTGAAGGCGAACATGCGCCGGTTGTAACCCTGCCAAGGATCACGCTCCGGGGTCGCTTGACTGGGTTTCTTGGCGGTGCTCGCACACCCCAGCAGCAGCACACATAGCGAGATACTCAACACAACCCAATGCGGTCGCCGTTTCATTGTCATGATCCATGGTTAATTGGCGGGGTGTGGCGTTGACGCCCTTGTGTTCGCAGGCGCAACGCGTTCAAACGGATAAAGCCGGTGGCATCGCGTTGGTCGAAGGCGCCAGCATCGTCTTCGAACGTTGCGATCGCGGTATCGAACAGACTGTCTTGGGCTGAGCGCCGGCCAACCACCATGACCTGGCCTTTGTAGAGTTTGACTCGGACTCGCCCGTTGACATGGGTCTGGCTGGCGTCGATCGAGGCTTGCAACATGCGCCGTTCGGGGCTCCACCAATAACCGTTGTAAACCAGCGTGGCGTAGCGTGGCATCAGCTCCTCTTTCAAGTGCGCAACCTCGCGGTCCAGGGTTAAAGACTCCATGGCCCGATGTGCTCTCAATAGAACCGTACCGGCGGGGGTTTCGTAACAACCACGGGATTTGATCCCAACATAACGGTTTTCGACTATATCGAGGCGGCCGATACCGTGTGCGGCCGCCACCGCGTTCAGGCGCGTGAGCAAGGCGGCCGGACTCAGCGGTTCGCCGTCGAGTGCGACCGGATCGCCCCCTTCGAAGTCGATATCGAAATAACTCGGCGTATCCGGCGCGCGTTCCGGTGCGACCGTCCAGCGCCACATGCTTTCCTCCGGTTCCGCCCACGGGTCTTCCAACACACCACCTTCATAAGAGATATGCAACAAGTTCGCATCCATGGAATACGGGGAACCTCCGGCTTTCTTGTGTTCGACCGGTATGCCATGTTGTTCGGCATAGGCCAGCAAACGTTCCCGAGAGGTCAATGACCATTCACGCCAGGGTGCGATAATTCGCACATCGGGTTGTAAAGCGTAGGCGCCGAGTTCGAAACGCACTTGGTCGTTGCCTTTGCCGGTCGCACCATGGGCGATGGCATCCGCTCCGGTCGCAACGGCGATTTCGACTAACCGTTTCGCAATCAAAGGACGCGCGATCGAGGTGCCGAGCAGATACTCGCCTTCATAAAGCGCATTGGCGCGAAACATCGGAAACACATAGTCCCGCGCGAACGTCTCGCGCAGATCCTCGATGTGGATTTCCTGCACACCCAACGCCGCTGCCTTGGTTCGTGCAGGCTCGACTTCTTCGCCTTGCCCGATGTCGGCAGTGAAGGTGACCACTTCGCATTGATAGGTCTCCTGCAGCCATTTTAATATCACCGAAGTATCCAATCCGCCAGAATAGGCCAACACGACTTTTCTAACCGCCGTCATCGCAACTTCACTCTCGATCCACTTTCAAAGCCTCGGACTATAGCGCATGCGAGTGCCTGCTGTCGCCACTTGTCGCGCCGGCAATGCGAAGACGGTTTCAGCTAACGCCGTGTATTGCCGCGCATGTTTTTGTAATGGTTTGATTGTGCGAATAAAGTAAGTGGAAATCGGCAAGTGTTTGGGTCGCATCACAGACCAATCGGCGTTATCCTTGGGGGTGCTTGGTTCATTGCAATCGTTCGGTGCGGTTGCCAGTGATGTGATGTGAACTTAGGTACTGCCCTAGCGGCTGGCGACGGATTCGCGCGGCGGGAACGCCGCTCGATGAACACCTAGCGATCGCCGTTGGTGCCAATCATGCCGATGGCAACTGTCAGATTGCTCGACGCTATCAATCGTTTCCTAAAGGTCTTGCGTCCGTTTCCCCAGCAGGGGAGGGGACACGGCCGGCTTTTGTGCAAAAACGTTTGCAACAATTAATACGTGTGCAAAACAAAGAGGGTCCAATGGCGGATCATACCGGCTTTACCAGTCGAGCCAATGGCTGGGATTATTCTGCATTGGGCGAAAGCTCGGCTTATCTTGAAAGCCTCTACGCGAGTTACTTGGCGCATCCCGAACAAGTTTCCCCCGATTGGCGGCACTACTTCGAGGCGATGCCGACCAACCACCGGAGCATTGCTCCGGTTCTGACCAAGTCGGGTTCGACGGATCGGTCGGTGCCGCCTGTTGGTCTCGTAGAGGACAGCTCAAGTTGTGCCGAAACGGTGAGTTACGAGCGCAAGCAAGTCCGTGTCCGGCAATTGATCGATGCGTATCGCGCCCAAGGGCATCGATTCGCCCACCTCGATCCGCTCGGTCGCTCGCCTCCGGTGATGCCCGAGGAGCTGACGCTGGCGTATCATGGACTGACCCCGGCCGACGAGGCTATCGTTTTTGATACCGGCAATCTGCCCGGGTTACCCCGCGCAACGCTCAATGACATCGTCAGCCGACTGCAGGCGATTTATTGCGGAACGATCGGCAGCGAATACGCGTACGTTCCCGCTGCGACCCACCGTAACTGGGTGCGAGAACACATCGAGGAGGCCGCCGGCGTACCCATGTTCACACCGGCGGAGCGGCGCCGGATCCTCGCTAAGTTGACCGCGGCGGAAGGCTTGGAGCGTTACTTGCACACCCGGTATGTCGGGCAAAAGCGGTTTTCGTTGGAGGGTGCCGAAAGCCTGATACCGCTGTTGGATGAGTTGGTACAACGGGCGGGTAGCTGCGGTGTGCAAGAAGTCGTGCTGGGGATGGCGCATCGTGGTCGGTTGAATGTCATGATCAACATTTTGGGCCGACCGGCGCAGAGCTTGTTCGATGAGTTCGAGGGTAAAACGCGCATCGGCCATGGTACCGGCGACGTCAAATACCATCGTGGATTTTCCTCGGATATCAAAACCCGCGGCGGGCCAGTGTATGTTGTGCTTGCGTTCAATCCTTCGCATTTGGAAATCGTCAATCCCGTCGTCGAAGGTTCTGTCCGGGCCCGCCAAGAGCGACGCGGGGATCGCCAAGGTGACCAGGTCATTCCGGTACTGATTCATGGCGACGCGGCATTTGCCGGACAAGGTGTCGTTATGGAAACCTTCAACATGTCTAATACACGGGGGTTTCGGACCCACGGTACCGTGCATATTGTGGTGAACAATCAGATTGGATTTACTACCAGCACACGTGATGACGCCCGCTCGACGCCTTATTGCACTGCGGTCGCCAAAATGGTCGATGCACCCATTTTTCACGTCAATGGCGATGACCCGGAGGCCGTGGTCTTCGTCATTCGCCAAGCACTCGATTACCGTTTGCATTTTCACCACGATGTCGTCGTCGATTTGTTTTGCTATCGACGCTTCGGACATAACGAAGCCGATGAACCTGCGGCAACTCAGCCGATGATGTATCGGCTCATCAAGTCGCTGCCGTCAACACTCGAATTGTATCGGCAACGCTTGGAGCACGAACAGATTATTGACGCAAAGACTGCGCAAGATTACGCCGAGGTCTATCGACAACGCTTGGCACGTGGCGAAACGGTCATTGCCAATGAGATTGTCAAGGGCCGTCCGCATGCTCGGTATATGCTCGACTGGACGCCGTATCGCAATGTCGCTTGGGATCAACCGGTGGGCACGGCCGTCGAGCGGTCGCTGTTGCATGACTTAAGTGAACGGATCACAGCAATACCGGCTGGTTTCGAGCTCAACAAACGGGTGGCCAAGATCATCGAGAGCCGCCGACGAATGGGGCGCGGGGAGCAGGCCGTGGATTGGGGGTTTGCCGAGACGTTGGCGTATGCGAGTCTGTTGGCGGAAGGTTATTCTGTGCGTTTGTGTGGGCAGGACAGCGCACGCGGTACCTTTTTCCATCGTCAGTCCGTGTTACACAATCAACTTGACGGTAAAACTTATATCCCGCTCGCCCAGATCATCGAGCGACCGAGCCAGCTGACCATAGTCGATTCGCTCCTATCGGAAGAAGCCGTGCTCGGTTTCGAGTATGGTTACGCCAGTGCGGCGCCCGAATCATTGGTGATTTGGGAGGCGCAGTTCGGCGATTTTGTCAACGGTGCACAGGTCGTGATTGACCAATTCATTTGCTCCGGCGAGCAAAAATGGGGACGGCTATGCGGTTTGACGTTGTTTTTGCCGCATGGTTACGAAGGTCAGGGGCCGGAGCATTCGTCGGCGCGACTGGAAAGGTTTCTACAACTGTGCGCCCAGCACAATATTCAAGTTTGCGTGCCAACGACTCCGGCGCAAACCTTCCATATGCTCCGCCGGCAAATGTGTCGACCCTACCGCAAGCCCTTGATCGTGATGACGCCGAAAAGCTTATTGCGGCATAAGCAGGCTATCAATGCGCTCGACGAGTTAGCGACCGGGGAATTTTACCCTGTGCTCGATGATGTCGAGGCGGTGGACAATAACAAGATCGAGCGATTGCTGTTATGCAGTGGAAAAATATACTATGATTTGCTCGAACACCAGCGTCATCACCAACGTGAGGAGGTCGCATTGTTACGGATTGAACAGCTCTATCCATTCCCAGCACAAGCGCTAACCGATGTGTTGCAGCGGTATCCGCAGGCGCAACGGTATATCTGGGTGCAAGAAGAACCACTAAATCAAGGTGCCTGGTATGCCACGCAACACCATATTCGGGGTGTTTTGCCGAAAACCAGCTATCTCGATCATGTCGCTCGCGCGGCCTCGGCTTCCACGGCGGTCGGTTACGCGGACCTGCATGCCCAAGAACAGCGTCAGCTGGTGGAGCAAGCGTTTGCCTAGGGCAGCTGGGCCCAATGTTTTGTTAACGAGGCTATCATGCGACAGTATCTTGAGCTGATCGACGACATTCTCGATCGCGGCCAAGCGTGTGACGATCGTACCGGTGTCGGAACCATCGCCGTTTTCGGTTATCAAATGCGTTTTGATCTGAGCGAGGGATTTCCGTTGGTGACAACGAAAAAGCTCCATCTTCGCTCGGTTGTTCATGAATTACTGTGGTTTTTGCGAGGTGAGACCAACGTCCAGCGGCTGCATGAAAACAACGTAACGATTTGGGATGAGTGGGCGAACGAAGCGGGCGATCTCGGCCCGATTTACGGGCGGCAGTGGCGGGCATGGCCGGGCCCTGATGGGCGTGAGATCGACCAGATCACGTGGCTGATCGACGAGATCAGGCAGCAGCCGTCGAGTCGGCGATTGTTGGTGTCAGCGTGGAATGTTGCTGAGCTTAACCAAATGGCGTTGGTGCCCTGCCATGTCCTTTGGCAGGTGAGCATCATCGGAAATCGGTTATCATTACAGCTCTACCAGCGATCGGCCGATGTCTTTCTCGGTTTGCCGTTTAATATAGCGTCGTATGCCCTGTTGTTGCACATGTTGGCGCAACAATGTGGTTTTGAACCCGGAGAATTCATCTGGACTGGCGGCGATTGTCATATTTATCGTAATCACCTCGACCAGGTGCGACTGCAACGAACTCGGCAACCGTATCCGCTCCCCGAGCTCAGGATCAAACGGCACCCGGCATCGATTGTCGAATATGATTACGCGGATTTCGAATTTGCGAATTACCGCTACCATCCGCCGATCAAAGGCGAGGTGGCGGTCTAAGGATCGGCAACCGGTGGTACTTTCGCGGGGGCGACAGGGGTCGGTCGGCGACGCGGGCTAACTGCGTTAAATGTGTTCTAGCACACATCTTCTGCCGCTAGTCTCCACTAACGTTATTCGGCAGGGGGAGCAGGGTGATACCAATCGTTGCAAAACGTCTTGGTGCTTCGGGTTCCCGTAACACGCAGCGAATGCTCGGTGACTGAACGATGGGACTGCGATTCGGTGACTTTTGCAAAACATCGATACAAGGTGATTGGTTTGCGGATGGACAGCGGATCAACGTTGCTGTGCTCGATTCAACTCACGAAAGTTTCACCAACCTGAGGAAATGACGATGATTGAACTTGTCTTGCTCGGTGTGCTCAATGGCATGCTCAGCCAAGTGGGCTCGTATTTAGTGGAAAACAAAATCATCCCGGCCATCGAGCAACTTCATATCGAAGGCGCGCCAAGCTGGTACGGCAAGGACCGCAAGGGTGATGTTTGCGCCTCGGCGTTCGCGGAAGGTGATTTGAGTGCATTGGCTGCGGCCAAGCGAGAAAGCCACGCTGTGATGATCGAACGAATCGACCAAAGCGTCAAAGCAGTGGTCAGCAAGACCTACCAGGAACTCTGTGACGCGACTGAGAAAAGCATCGTTGATCGGTTTCGTGATGATCCCAACCTACCATCATTCGTGCAAACTGAGGGTCAATTCACGCACCAGCACTACCAGAAAAAGGAGCAAATCGCTTTTACTCGGCTTTGTATCGAACAAGCTGTCGTGGTCGAGTACCAACGCGAACGCCTGATGCGTATCGCAACCGAGCTGGTGGGTTACCAAAGCGACCAGGCTTTTGGCGAGCTGGATGAGACCACGGGTTCGAAGGCTGGCCAATCCGGCGATGTATTCGAAGAACTGGAACGCGAAAGCAACTTCTGAGATCGAGTTTTGCTTGGGCGGCGGCTGGGGGGGGGGAGATCAATCGAACGTTGTCCGTTTCCCTCCCCGAATCGATCGGGACGTAGCGTACCGAAGAGAGGAAGTTCATCGATACCCGGATGCTGGCCCTCGTGCCGAAGCGCTCGCGTTGACCGAGCCTGCGGGACGCCCC
>CAZWQC010000043.1:0-11874 GCA_964635785.1 uncultured Ectothiorhodospiraceae bacterium | reverse complement strand
CAAGCCCGTGCGCCGCATCCGCACATTCGATTACAGCGGAAAGTTGGGGATAACCGACGCCGGTCATTTTTCGCGTCGTACACACGCTGCCCGGCCCGATGCCGACTTTGACGACATCGGTCCCGGCGAGTACCAACTCCTCCACCATCTCACCCGTCACGACATTGCCGGCCATGATCGCGATTTGGTCGCCGACCCGATCCCGCATCCGTTTGACATAATCGACAAAGGTCTGCGAGTAACCGTTGGCGACATCGATACACAGTTTATCGATACCGCGATTGTCTTGTTGTATCGGCGCTGCCAGAAACTGCGCCAACTTGACTTGGTCGGTATCGGCCAGCCCAATGCTATACCAGACGCTGTTTCGACCGTGGGTGCGGTAAAAATCGAGCAGCTCGGCAACCGTGTAATGTTTATGCAAAGCGACGGTCAGGCCGTTGCCGTCTTTCGCGAAAGCCTGGGCCATCGCAAACGTACCGACCCCATCCATATTCGCGGCAATGATCGGCACACCGACGAAACGCCCCGCGGCCCAGCGAAACTTGTACTCGCGTGAGATATCCACTTCTTTGCGGCTATTTAGCGTCGAGCGTTTCGGCCGGATCAGCACGTCGTTGAAATCGAGTTTGATGTCTTGTTCGATGCGCATGGTTTTGTCCTCGGTTCGTCCAGTTTTCGTTGGCCAAACGACAGCCGCAAAGTCGATTGAACAGCGCGGTGCCAGGCGGTGCGATCCAACCAAGCGATGGCTCCTTCGCCGATGATACGCCTCACGCAGCCAAAGGCAATGGCGGCCCAGGCTTGCCCGGCCGCGTCAAACACCGAAAACACTGAGTGCCCGGTTGCCAGCACCCGCGGTGCAGTGTGGAGTGCATTGATGGTGCTTAGCGGGGACGTTGCCGGACGATCGAATCCACGGAACCCAATGTGAGTTGCGGTCAAGGACCGACTCACACCAACAGATCCTCGGTCGGTTGGTGGACCAAAGACCGCGATGACCACGATCTCGGCGTGCCTAATCGCCCATGATCAGCGATGGCATCCGGCCTTTGGAGTAGCGCATAATCTCGGTGACGTTGGTTTGTCCCCCAATTCTTCCACGCCTTGCTACGGAGGTGCCATGGCCTTGCGCTCCAACCTATCCTTGATTTTGCTTGCCAGTTTGGTTTGCGCAAGTGTCTGTTCATTACCCGGCAAGGCGAGTCCTTCGTTTGGCACTGACATCGGTTATGCCCGGATCGTCGTCGCAGACCGTCCATTCGAGGTCTGGTTGAGCCAAACTCAGGTTGGTTACACGTTGGTTGAGCACATGGCGGTCGAGTTGCGCTACGCCACCACGGTCGTTGACGACGATGAAGTCGGGCTGACCGCTGCAGTCAGTTCCCATTATGGGGTCGATCTGCGGTGGCTGCCGTTCGATTTTTCGACGACCCGCCCTTACGCTGCACTCGGCTATGCGCGCACCAAAGTCGAACTCCGGGATCATCGACTCCGCACCAGGATCAGCGACGTTTTTCGTGGGCTCAGTGTGACGGCGGGTATCGAGGAACGCGTTTTAGGCTGGCCAAATCTCTGGATCACCGCCGCGGGCTTCACTTGGATCGAACAAAATGACTTAACCTTGCGCGGTCTGTCGTTGGGGGTGCGCTATGCGTTTTGATGTTCGCTTGCCGCGGTTCGGCCATGGCCAACCAAGTCTCGGTGCGCATCGGCGGCGGTTACCCGCATCGCTGCGCAGGGTTCTCATCGGTCTTTTCATGCTCCTTGGCCTTTGCGGCTGTACCGACGGTGACGATGAAGCGCTGGTCGACACGGTCACTGTCGCTGAGCTTGGCGTTATCGCTATGACGGTCACGACCCCGAACACGGTGGTTGATTCGGGGATATCCCTCAAACTGACGGCGACCGGCACCAAAGCCGATCTGTCCACCGTGGATATGTCGGCAACCGTCCACTGGTCAAGTTCAAACCCAGTGGTTGCCACGGTCAGCAGCATCGGTGAAGTCGCTACGTTGGCCGAGGGCGAAACGGTCATTTCTGCCAATCTTGGCGTATTGGCGGCTTCGACCGTCCTGATGGTCTCCGATGCCGAATTGACCGCGGTTCAACTCGTCCCTGAGGCGGCTCAACCGGCAGCTTGCCGGAACGTCCAAATCAACGCCGAGGGAACGTTCGACGATGGTTCGATTCGCAGCATCATCGATGCCGTCACCTGGGTCAGTCGCCAGCCCGATATCGGTGATTTTGCCACAGATCGGGCCGGACTCCTGGCCACGTTTGCGGAAGGCACGGTCTTGGTGTCTGCCGAATACAATGGGTTAACGGCACCCGATCTGCCCATCGATGTGATCGGTCGGCCGATCAACATTTGGATCGATCCGGTCATAAGCACTTTGGTTGTTGGCACTAGCCAAACCTTTACGGCGCGTGCTGATTACGCCTTGGACGCAGCGCTGGACGTTTCTGCAAACGCAAGCTGGTCCAGCGAACCTGCGACGGGGATTGTGCAAGTCGACAACACTGGCCAAGTGACTGCCCTAGCCACCGGGCAGGTCACCATCACCGCGACTTGTGCCGGCGTTATCGGCCAGGCCAGTTTCGTTGTCGAAGCGCAAGCACAGCTTGTGCGCATTGAGATCAACGACGGTGACCCGTTTCTCGAGATGGACAACGATGAGACCGTGCAACTCTCTGCGGACGCATTGTATGCGGATGGTAGCCGCGTTGATATCACGGACGATGCCAACTGGTCCGTGATCGACCAAGGCGATGAAGCCGTGAATGTTGATGACGATGATGACAAAGGACTGGTCGCCGCCAGGTTAACAACGGGCATCGGCGTGGTCGAAGCAGAATACGAGAGTCTGCGGGATGATATTCTCATCGAGGTGAGGCGAACAGACTGAATTAGCCGACGCGATCACATTCTCTGGGTGGATCACATCGACAGTTACTAAAACCGAAAGTCATCTTGCGGCGAAGGCCGTTTCGATCTGTTCGAAACGGTGGCGCCGTTCGCTAGACCGCTGCCGACCGACGATTTTTTTCGCTCGATGGCAGAAGATCAAGCGGACCGAGCCAGTGGAATTGTCTTGGCGGGCACTGGCAGTCACGGCACGCTCGGTGAGCGTTCCCTCAAAGGTGCCCGTGGCACGATCACGGCCCACAATCCCACCACTAGCGAGGAGAGTTATTCCATTGTATGGTCTTGGCAAAAACGCGAACGGCCTTGAGGAAAACCTGCCGAGTTTCAACACGTCCAACGATGTCGATGGCCAGGCCATCGAGACGGCGCGGTCGGCCGAGCCAATCGTTGTTGATGGTACGACGCTGCATGTTTCTGCGAGTATCGGCGTTACTTTATATCCACAAGCAATGCTTGTGACTGCCGAGCAACGGAGTCATCAAGCCGAGAAAGCGATGGATCAATCCAAGCGAAAGGTAAAAATCGGTTTCAGACTTTTTTCAAAGAACGCACACCATGACGCGTGTTAGGCGCGTGCTTGCAAGATTGTGAGCAAAGCCTTAACGCGCGTCTTAGCGATCGTTGCCTCAGTGCTTGCGTCCCGTCCCTTAAAGGGAGGGACGCAAGAAGATGTGAAGCGAAAACCTTTGTAACAATGAATACGAAGACCAACGAGAAAACTAGCTTAGCTGCCGTCGGGTTCGACCCGCCAATGCCCGTGGTTAGTGCGACGACGCATGGTTGAACCATCGGGTTCCCAAGCGAACAGGTGTAGCCAACCGTTATCGACCAATTCGCGGACATTGTCGTGCTTGGCTAGTATCTGTTCGATCGCTGTCGTTGTGGCCTCAACAATGGCATGTAAGCGAATGGGCTCATGATAAAATTGCGCGCCATTGTGTACTGATTGCCAAGGTAAGCCAGGCTTCAAATCGCTGCGATTGCCGAGCATAACCCCATGGCGACTGACAATGTTATGCAGCACTTTATTACCGCTGCCGAAGACATCGTTGTCGACGGTTGATGCGTAGTATTGCATGTTGATCCAATGGGCGACGACCATCGGGGCGGTCATGATCAACTCGAGGACAGTCCCGTCGGGGTCGTTGGCCTGGTCATAGTCGTGCAAAAAGACACGTCCCTCGAGGTCAAGGCCGGCCGTGCGATGGCGCCGCGCGGCGATAAACGCCGCGTTGCCGGCCAGACCCCATTCCGGGCGAACTTCGGCCCAGTCGCGGCTACGTCGGTGTACTGCCTTGGTGACGTCCTGGCGGAGCGGTTCGCCTTGAGTCAGCGTTGGTAAACGTTCGTTACGTGTGCGCTCGCCGGCCTGCTGTAGCCATGACCTGATCGTTGCCAAAAGTGGTTCCGGTAGGTTTGCAGTATCATACAATGTGACCTCGTCGGTCGTGGTGTCGTGGCGAGCAGCGACGAAACGGGTTCGTTCCGGAATTCGAATGCCGCGCTCGGCAAGACCGATACGAACGGCGGCATCGTTGAATACGGCGGCGGCAACGCGCGCATTGCTGTCCCCGGCGTGCCCACCACAGGCACCACAGTCAAGACTCGCCGCATAGGGATTGTTCGTGGTGGTGCTGCCGTGGCCGCAAATCAGGACGATCTCGCCGAATGTGTCCACCAGGCCCATGCTACGCAAGGCATTTTCGGCGAGGTCGAGGCGTTGTTGCAGGGTCAGTCCGAACTCGGCTGCTCGTTGTTCGTCGCTGGCGATACCGGGTGCTAGTAGCGACGTGACACGGGAGGGGAATAACGCGCCATCGGCATGGGGACGGGTGATCTGCAGCGAGTCGGTGAGCAAGCGCAGTCCGAAATAGGGGCCGAGCGTTTCGGCGAAGGAAAAGGCGCTGACCGACGACAGCCGCAAGGAGAGAAACGCGCGGTGCTTGGTGACCTCGAACTCGCGGGCATCGGCGAGTTGCTCATGCGTGTGGTGACTGTCTTGGCAAGCGGTTTCCGTTAGTTTGATGTTCGGCGTCAACAGCACCGGGCAACGTGCGGTACCGACCTGATCGCCGAGCCGAACCAGCTCGAAGGCGAAACCAAAAAAGCCAGCAAAACCAACCGTTTGAATTTCCAATGTGATGGCTTCGAGATGGCGGCGAAAGCGTTCCGAGCGGACATCGATGCAAAAAACGGCTTGCAGTGTTGGTGTTGGTGCGGCCGGCGGAACCGATGTTCCAAGGCGAACTGCCAAAGCATTTGCGCGGTCGGCGCAAGCGACCTTGGGTCGGTTTCCGCAAAGCCGGCGCGGGACCGCCAATCGGTCAACGCCGGGTCAGTGCCGGCGAAGTTGTGGTAAAGAGCACCGTCATAGGCCAGGCGGATCGCGAGGAGGTGGGTAAGCGAGTCATCTGGGGTGTGACCGTGCAATCGGGCCTCGTGGCGATGATATTGGAGATGGCCGGCCCAACCGGCGATGGAGGTCAGAGCCCGGGTCAGGTAATGTTGCCAGTCATCGGGTGCTACCCCGAGTTGTTCGAGCACCGCGGCGACGACCTGACGCGGTTCGGTCGGTAAGCGCTCGACATACGCTCGCATCGCCGTCAACCCGCGCAGTTCCAGCGCCCGATCAAGCCGCTGCATGGCTTGCCAAGCGGGCCAAATGGCGAGTTCGCGCCAAGGCAGTTGCCAGGCGGCTTGACCGACGTCGAAGCGGGCCGCGCAGAACTTGGTGATTTCTTCGCGCACCCGCGCATCCCATTGCGTGCCGAGGTGCTGATCGAGCGCCTCGCTGAAGGTCAGCACCGGGGTGGCGTGGTGATGGGACAGGCTCTGGACGGTGGTCAGAGGATGTTCGGAAATGGCCACAAGATCCGCGGTGGCCATTTCCAGATCGCGATCGTCGATACGGCCGGCCTGCCAGGCTTGCTCATACCAATCCAATGGCATGACGCCGTGGGCATGGTAGTAGCGCTGTATGGTATACAGTGCTTGGGTAAAGGGTTGGTCGGTCAGGCCAAGCCAAGGGTTGACCGCAACGAAATTGCGCAAGGTCCACAGTGGCGGAATAGGTTTCTCGGCGCGGGCAATCACGGCATCAAGATCCATGTCAGCCGCTGGGGGATAGGCCGCGGCGGCGGTTTCATGCGGAATCGGGTGAGGTGAAGTCATGCGTCATCCTCCGTTAGCGTTGCGCTGGGTGGGCGAGCGGTGGCCAAAATCGTTCGATCAAACGATTCTGTACGGTGCCGACGTAGAAGCCGTTATACGCATGGACGTACAGCCAGTGCCCAAACGCAGTCTGGCCGAGTCGGGGCAGGCTGACTTGTAAGCTCAGGGCGAACAGAAAGGCCACAATGAGCAACGGAAACACAAACGGCGCAAAGACGGTCTCGCCGAGGTGAAAATCGGCAACGACGGGATCCAGCATGGCTTGAAAAGCGGCGACTAAACTGAAATAAATGACGGCAATCACGATGCCGTTGCGGAGTGCGTGCCGGGTAGCCCGATTCGGTCGCCGCGAGATCAGCCGGGAGGCGATCAATAACTGCGCGATCGCCATGGCAAGCACGCTGCCCAGGACCAAAAAGCCGGGCTCCTTGCCAAAACCGAGATCGAGGGCAAAAGCCAGCCCGGTCACCAGAGCAATACCGGCGAGCAATGCCAACAGGTAACCGGCGGCGGTAACGCCTTTGCGGTTGGAAGGTGGTTGCGGCACGGTGCTGCGGACAGTGGATGAGGCACTCAAGAAAGCATGTGCTTTGTAAAAGGAATGACCGACCAAGTGCATGGTGGCGACGGCAAAGGCGCCGAGCCCGATTTGTAGCATCATAAAGCCCATTTGCCCGACGGTCGAATAGGCGAGTTTGCGCTTGATATCGGTCTGGGTCAGCATCACCACGGAGGCAAATACCGCGGTAAAACCGCCAATCAACGCCGTCGCCGCCAAGGCAATCGGTGCGGCCGCAAACAGTGGGCTTAATCGAATCAGCAAGAAACCACCGGCATTGATAATGCCAGCGTGCATCAGGGCGGACACCGGGGTGGGGGTTTCCATGGTATCCGGCAACCAACTATGCACAGGAAATTGGGCAGACTTGCTCATTGCACCGAGGACGAACAGCAGCCCAATCCATGGTGCCAGTGGGTTACCATGCAGCTCGTCGGCGCGAGCGAACAACTCGTTGTATTCCAATGTGCCGAGGGCTCGATAGGTCAAGACAAAGGCGATCAGTAAGAACAGGTCACCGCAGCGGCTGATGAGAAATTTTTTGCGGGCGGCCAGTAAAGCGGCCGGACGTTCCTGGTAGAATGTCAATAACTGGTGTAAACCGAGACTGGTCAGTACCCAGGCGAGCCAGAGCATCATCAGGTTGCGGGCGATGATGATAAAGAGCACGGCGCTTAACGTGAATGCCAGCCACTGTGAAAACCTAACCTGCCCAGGATCGCCATCCAAATACCGGATCGCGTAGCGGCTGACGACGGTTCCGATGGTGGCCACCATCAGCAACAACATAGCGCTCAGCGCATCAATGTGAGCACCCAAGGTCAAGGACAGCTGCCCGAGGGTGATAGCGGCAAACGTGCCGGTACTCGAACCATTGAGGACAAAGCCAAGTCCGGCGAGCAGTCCGGCGATCATCGCCAACGCCGCGCTAACAAAGGTCAGAAATCGGGCTTGTTTCGCATCGAGATGGACAAGCCGGCTGAACATGAAGCCGAACAGAAAGGGAGTTGCGGCCGCGGATAAGGCCAACCAAGCAGTGTAGTGCATTGCGGTATCTCCGGTTTCGGTTGATCGGTTCGGTAGCGATGCGGGTCGCAAAGAAAGCGTCCCCAGGTGTCGTTTTCCGCCAGAGTACGACACCAACAGCGATGGCTCAAATCGATTTTGCCGCGATGATCCATCAGTCATCACTGATGACTACGCCTGGCGATCGGCGTCGGAACTCGCATCGTCAAGCACCTTTTTGGAGTGCGCGGCGGGGCGCAAGCTGACGATCAGTGCCAATCGCTCTACTTATTCTCGTAAACGTCTTTGCCGAAAGGTCGGCTGTGTCTTATCTCCAGTGGAAAAGACACAGGAACTAAGGCAACGATCGAGACATGGTATGATCAATACCCATCGTTGGACTAATCCCACCAGAAATACTATACAGGAGAACAAGCCAGGCGCAGATCGTCCATAAAGCCTTCGCTCTCACTGCAGTATAGGCCGATTTCCTGCGCCAACGCGATGGCTTGGTCAAGGTCGGATCCGCGCCATGGTCGAGCAAGCGTTTGACGATCGCCAGATGACGATCGGCGGCAGCGTGGCATAGCGCAGTAAAATCACCGGCGGGCCGGTTTGAATCCATGCGATTGACATCGGCGCCATGCGCGAGTAACACGTTTATCATTGCAATGTGCCCTGCGGTCGCCGCGCAAGCAAGGGTGGTACTGCGGTCACGCGCGTTCAGATCGGCACTGGCGGCTACGAGCCTTTCTAAGCATTGGAGTACCTTCGATCCGCCGGTCATGCTGCCGGCTGCGAGCAGCAATGGCGTGGCCAGATGCTCCGTACCGATACTGCCGTCTGCGCAGGTTTGGTCGCAACGGACCTCGGGATCGGCGCCGAGTCCGAGTAGATAGTCGAGCGCGTCGAGATGGCCCATTTGGCAGGCGCGGTGCAACGGTGTCATGCCATCATCGTCGCTAGTCGCATTGAGATCGATGTGATGCTGCTGGCGAAGGGTGTCGGCTGGCCTCGATGCCATCGAACAACAAGGTCTCGGCAAATTGCTTATTGATGTTCATGTCGTGTTCCTGTTCGATGGTCGCAATCGATTTATCCGTTCTTGGGTTCCTTGCCCCCGCCGGAGGACGGAGCACAAGAACGTGGCCTGCGAAAACTACGGCAACAGGTCCTGGGCCAAGCGGTCCGGTGGCGATGGTCGCAGCGATGCGGTTTGGCCAACGCCCAGCCGAGTGTGCAGTCCAGCACATTCAACGGGATGATGGCGGGCATGAGGGCAACGATGCGAGATGGGTCGTGAGGACCTGTCGCCACCGCATGATGAATGCATCCCAGAAAGTCCTCGGATTGGCTTGGTGAGGCTACACTTCAAGCGGCGATGGTGTCCACGCCGAGCAAGCAACATTAACCGTATTGTGATGACATCCCGGAGGAAGATGAGCATGAGTCAGGTATTCGAAACCCACGGCATGGTGAGCTGGACCGAGCTGACCACCACCGACCCGGAAGCTGCCAAAGCGTTTTATGGCGAGGTGTTCGGCTGGCGTTTTCAAGACAGTGATATGGGAGAGGATGGGATATACAGTGTTATTCAGGTGGGTGAGCAACAGATCGGCGGCATCATGGCGACGCCGGCGCTGGCCCAAGGACACCCGCCCACCTGGTCAAGTTACGTCACCGTCGATGATTTGGAGGCGACGCTTGCCAAAGCGACCAACGCGGGTGGCCGTATCTTGTTCGGGCCAAAGGATATTCCCGAGGTGGGCCGGTTCGCCTTGGTGCAAGACCCGCAGGGTGCGAACATCATGGCCATTGCCTATCACATGAAACCCTGACCGGTTTTCCGCCGCACTGGCATCACCCGAGGCGCAGCACCCGAATCGATAAGCGTTCGCTGACACGACGGTGACCGCAGGGCTCCGTCGTGTCTTTCTAAAGATGATCCACCACTGGCGTGCCGACTTGCCGTGGGCAAAATTGGCCCTCGTTGTGGTTACGAGGACATGCGTTCGTTTATGCTTACGCGCTTTCCCGCGAGCGCCCTTTGAGTTAGCTTACCTTTTTAGGGCTTATATTAAGTGTATGGCTTTATTCACTCGACCCGTCGCTACCGCGGTGCTTGACCGCGGCTGACGTCGTGTCGAACACGGTGGTGCGATGTCCGTCATCTCCATTTCAGGCGTAGAACTGCAAGTTGGTGTGCCGACACCTTGGAATGTGTACGACGAGGCCGGCGCGTTGGTACTCAATGTCGGTCAAGTCGTCGAAACCGAGGACCAGCTTGCGCCGCTACGGAATTTGAAACTCTACCGCCGTATCGCCACGGCGAACACGCCGGATTCACCGTTTGTTATTCTCAGCCATGTCGAGAAGCGCCTCGCGGTGTTGTTGGAAAACATCGCCCAGCAGGAATCGGGCAATCACCAAGCGAAACTGGATCGTGTCGTCACCGATGTGCTTGCCTTGGCCAAACACCATGCCGATCCGGTACTCGGGACCTTGCTCTACGAGTTCGAACAACCCTATATCCTGCGCCACCCTCTGCTTTGCGCGGTGGTTGCCTATCTGGTGGCGCGTCGGGCCAACCTGCCGCATAAATTCGACCGCGCGCTGATTGCTGCGGCGTTGGTAAGCAATGTTGGCATGTTGTATCTGCATGAAACCTTGGCCTGGCAGCAAACACCACTGACACCTGAACAACAGGCAGCGATCAAGGAGCACCCGCTGCGCAGCACCAAGCTGTTGTTTGTCGGCGGCCTCAAGGATCCGTTGTTGACGTTGCTGGTCATGCGCCATCACGAACGTCCGGACGGCAGCGGGTATCCAAACGGGTTGCGTGACGATGCCGTTCCGCCCCAAGTTCGTGTGCTCGGTCTGGCCGATTTGTATGCAGCAATGATCTTACCGCGCGGGCAACGTCAGGGTGTTCATGTTCAGCAGGTGTTGCGTGATTTGATGCTCAATCGTGGCGAGAACGTCGATCGGCAACTGGTCGAGTACTTGATCAAGGAAATGGGGCCTTACCCCGTTGGGAGTTTGGCCAAACTCGCTAACGGCGACACAGCGATCGTGACCCGGCGCAATCATGAGGATATCGTTCACCCGGCGGTGAGCACCGTGCGCAACGCCCAAGGTCAACTGTTGGCCGAGCCGTTACCACGAAGCCGCCGCAACGATCCAAAGTATGCGATTGTGGCGAGTCTACCCCAACAGGATTTACGTTTTAGTACGGCCTTGATATTTGATGCGTGAGTCCGCGAAGCGAATGCGTTGGTCGGGCTGGCAAACAAACAAACAAACAAACAAACAAACAAACTGTGAATGATTGTGGTCGATGGGCTGGCGTCCCGCGCTTGCGTCGGGTTGGGTAGAGATAACCCGAGCGGCCGTATCACAATCGGCTGTGTCAGGGAAGCCACCATGATAAGGGAGTGTGGGTGAAGTGCTTAACGTCTGTTGGCCTTGCAGGGTGGAATGCATGATGGCTCGCTCGATAGGTTGGGTAACGTGTACCGGGAAGGGCATGGGGTGGTGGTTGGGGAGGGTGCTGGTGGTTGTATTCCTGTGTGTCAGATCGGCGAGGAGTGCAGACTGGACCTTCCCGCCGATGCAGATTATGGGAACGGTTCAGGCAGAACAGGCGAGGGTAGGGCAGGTGCATGCACTTGACCTTGAACCCGGTCGTGGCCTGTCGGCCAATGATGCGGCGGAGTTCTTGCGGCAAGTACCGGGGGTGTCGGCGGGACGATTCGGGGGGCATGGGTTGGAGTTGAGTGTGCGCGGTATGGGCCAGGACCGATTGAATGTTTTGCTCGATGGCGCGTTTCTCAACGGGGCTTGCCCCAATCGAATGGATCCGCCGACCAGCTTCGTGATGCTGGCAACTTATGATCGGGTGAGCGTGGCCAAAGGTGTGCAAGACTTGCGCAGCGGCCGCGGCGGTAGCGCAGGGACGATTTGGTTCGAGCGGGACAACCGGCCTCCGGCGGAGGGTTTGGCCGCCAAAGGTGGTGTTGCCGGCAGCAACAATGGGCTAGACTATGCCGCTTTCGTGGACGGCAAGCTCGGTAATCGCCGCGGTTACGGGCGAATCACCGGTACCAGGATGGCGGCGGATAATTATCGCGACGGCGATGGGCGGTCGGTGCGTTCGGCCTTCACCCAAGACAGCCTTCACCTGGCCGGCGGGGTGAGCCCAAGCGAGGAC
>CAZWQC010000042.1:0-11989 GCA_964635785.1 uncultured Ectothiorhodospiraceae bacterium | reverse complement strand
GGTCAACGCGGTACAGAGGGAGCCCGCTTTGCGCGGCATGGGTTGCACGTTGGTGGCTTTGGCAGTTACTGAGGACAAGGCCTATTTCATCAGCGTCGGCGATTCACCGTTATGGCATTATCGCGATGGGCGCGCAACGCGAATGAATGCCGATCACTCCATGGGTGGCATACTCGACGAAGTGGCACGTCGTGGCGAAATTTCCGCGGAGATGGCCAGAGCGGCACCCAACCGTCATGTCTTGGTCAGTGCCTTGACGGGCGAGCCCATAGAGCAAATCAGCGCTGGGAATGGGCCTTTGGCCCTCCTCGATGGTGATCGTTTTCTGCTGGCCAGCGATGGCCTGCTGGCTTTGGCGCCGACCACCCGTGATCAAATCGTGACCACTTCCGCAACTGCCGATGATTGCGCGCAAGGACTGATTAGCGCTGTTTCCGCATTAGGCATGAGTGATCAAGATAATACCAGTGTGCAAGTCCTGTTCTGCCAAGCAACGCGGCCACTGGCACATCATTGGTGGGTGTGGGCCGGTGCGTTTGGCGGTGGTATGCTGTTGATGATGGTTGGATATTTCGTATGGGGCTGACTGGGATAGCAAGCAGCTTTGTATGGGCACTGTTGTTGCCAGTGCATCGGCGTGTTGATTTTTCAAATTTGCTCGGCGCTCTACGATCCGGTGTTGACCGCCTCATGAGTTCTTGTGTCCCCTCTTTCTGCAAGGGCAGGGATGCGGCGAACTTTTCTACAAAATCGTTTGCAACAATCACTAACAAGCGAAATGCGCTCGTTTGTCGAGCGCAAAGACGCCGTTGACTGTTGCAATGAATGATGATTGGCATGACTCGCCGGGCATTCGATTCAATGACTTAACTTTGTCTGGTAGGGATAATGGAGTGAGATATGACGACTACGGCACAACCGATTCGTATTCTTTTTGTGTGCATGGGTAACATCTGCCGTTCGCCGACCGCGCAAGGCGTGTTTGGTAAGCTGTTGGAGGAAACAGGGCTAAGTGACGCTGTTATAATCGATTCTGCTGGGACGCATGCGTATCATACCGGGAGCCTACCGGACCCGCGGGCGTGCGATGCGGCGTCCTCGCGCAGTATCGACTTGACCGGCCAGCGAGCACGTCGGGTAGAGTCCGAGGATTTCGCATCGTTCGATTATGTGATCGCAATGGACAAGGAGAATCTCGAGTCGCTCAGAGAGCGTTGTCCACCTGCCTACAAGGAGCGTTTGCATTTGATGATGTCGTTCGCGCCGCAGGCGACTGTTAGCGAGGTACCGGACCCGTATTACGGTGGACGCAGCGGCTTCGATCGAGTGTTCGAGATGCTGGAAAGTGCGTCCCGCGGCTTGCTTGTGTACCTGCGTCAGCAGCATAATTTATGATCAAGTCGGGTTTGTGTTCAAAAAGTGGCTGGGTTTCCCCTTATCGCGACCTCTGTCGAGTTTTGGTCTAACCATGTTTTCCGGCCTGGATCGCCGTCTGATCTTACACCAACCGTCATCATTGCCATCGACCATGTCAGCACAATGTGGTGTCTGCTCGGTGGCGCGCTTGGCGGACTGATTCATTCTAGGTCTGCACGGGAGTAGTCTGGTGGAGATGCGTACATGAGCATCGAGTTTTTGATTGTCGATGGTAGAGCGTCTGGCGATGCACAGGTTGGCACCGGGTTGACTGCCGCGGTTCAAACGGTGGATCCCGAGATTGGTGTGCATATCGTGACAGGTGATGTCGATGCCGGGAAGATTTTAACCGACTGCTCGATCGATTGCGTGATACTCCTTTGGCCTGAGCCAGCGGGCGTTGGTTCGGCACAACCGGCAGCCAGCCAGAATAGCCCACCTTTGCCAGGGGTCGTCATGCTCGAACGAATCCTCGCGACGGTGGGGGAATTGCGACCGATCTTGGTGGTTTTGCTATCTGTTCACACTGACATGCGACCCGTGGACGCATTGCAACGCGATGGGGTCATCGATCATTACCAGGCTATCCCAAACGAGTTTCGTGGCGGCGACGCTGCCTTCGACCAACTGGTGACTTTCATTCGTTGGCAGCTTCAGCCGTTGCATGCCATTCGGCGCCAAGGGGTCATCGTCGAAAAATCATTTGCACGTTTTTTGACGATGAAACGGCGTGATTGGCGCTGTTATACCACGACGATGCTGATGCGTCTGGCTGATCTTGCCGAGCAACAGAACGACTGTCTACTGGATATCGGGACGTATCGACACGCGGTCGCTCAAGGTTTATTACCGGATCTCGATCGGTACTGGGGTCAAGCGCAGTGCTGGTTGCAGGCGTTAGCGGGATTCAAACAGTTACGGCCGTGGCATCCGTGGTGTGAACGCACTCCCGATTCCGCTAGAGTGCGGTTTTTCCGTGAGCAAGCCGCCTCGAGCGAAGGTCGTTCGACCGCAGTGCGTGTCCTGATGCTCATCGACCCACGGTACTACTCGGACTATACGACAGGGGAACGCCAGGAGATTGAAAAGCACTTTTGCTCATTGGCTGGTAGCTGTCCTGGTGTGCCGATACGAATCGATTTGCCCGCCCGCGCCCCCGGAAGCCGTGCCCCTTGGTTGCTTGGGGCATGGTTCGAGCTGTCTTTGGACGGTGAGCATGAATGGGTGCCGCTAACGGTGTTACGACAACGGAGTATCGCCAAGCAGCCCTTGCGGACGATTGTTCGTGACCTGGTGGCGGCGGTCGCTTCGGGTAGCGGCGAAAACTCGCTGGTGGCGAATGATCGCTATGGTGTCCTATTCGACGGCGTCCTAGTCAAGCGGGTGGGTTCGCAAATCGTGGCCAGCGATCAATGGTGTACTCCGCTGCTGCCGCTGCACCGGTTACATATCGCGCCGGACCCGACCGCCACTAACCCGCTGCCGTATCAGTTTTTGCAGCAATTGCATAACCTGAATGACTGGCTGAGGATTGCAACCTACTGGTTTACCTGGGGTCTGCTACCGGATTTGAATACACGAGAGGACGTTGCTCGGTGCTGGCAGGGGATACAGGACTTGCTCCATGGGGTGGCGATCGATATCGATATACGGGGCTGGTGGTCGGGTAGCCAGCGGCGGGACGTCGCGGAGCTCGAGCGGGTCGAACGGCGCGAAGAGCGTCTGCACTTTAGTGATGAGGTGCGCTGTTTAGACCAACCCGGCACGCGATCACTGACCGTGCGGCAGGTGGTTTCTTTGATTTCGTGTGTTTGCCGATGCGATATCGGCGTGGCGGGCGAGGCAGTCGCGTTGTTCGAGCAAATCGCGTTTGTGCGGTCGGTTAGCCTGCATCGTTGTCGAATTGAGCAAAGTGATGGCCATCTCGGCGTGCTAAGCATGGTGGACTGCTGGTTCCATGATGGACTTAACCTAAGTGGTATCCAAGCATCCGGCATCGAACTGGTTCGTTGTCGGTTTCAAACGACGTCTCGCGGTCAACCGGTGTTATCTCTGAGCAATACAGTGTTAGCGGGATCGGTGCGGTTCGTGGACTGTGTTTTTCAGGGAGAGGGTCGGATCGAGCATTGCCAAATTCAGGACCTTATTGCTCACTGCCATGGTGGCGAGTTGTTTTTCGGGCCGAATTTGGTGGTGCAAACCTGCCTAGAACTTGACTTGTGCGCTGGGGCGGTGGCTGTAGTGAGTCACGCGGAGCTGCGTGACCGTGTGGATGTGCGACTCGATGATCGGGCCAGTCTTACGTTGCAATACTGCCGATTTAGTCAAGATATTTACCTTGATCTCACAGCGGGTTGCCGACCCGTTTGCATGGCAAGGTGTCAAGTCGGTGGACATTTTTCGATTATTGGGCCAGCTGACGTGCCGACGTCGGCCGACGGGACGATTGGGGATGTTTTGCTGGGGATCGAGGAGTGTCGGCTCGATCGCGACCTCAAGACGACCGGGTGGTTGTCGATGCAATTGCGTGATGTTTTCATCGAGCAAAATTTGGTTGTCAGGAAATGCCTGTCGCGTTTGCGCATGGACGACTGTCAGGTTGGCTGCGATGTGGAGCTCTCGGATACACAAGTGCTCGGCGATATCGAAATGCAGCGCGTACGCATTGATCGGCAGTTGCGCGCAGAGCGTGGTCGATTCCAGCGGATGAGCATGGCTGCTACGCTCTGTCTCGGTGAGGGTTTGTTCGCCGGGAGTCGCTACCAAGGGGGTGTCCACCTGGCGTTGCAGCGTGATGAGAGCGATGAGCCGGTTGCTATTTGCAGTACGCTCTTTCGTAATCAACTCGACTTCAGTCATGCCATATTCGAGGGTGTGGGGGACTTCGCGCATGTGATTTGTGAACGTTTGCTTCGTTTCGATGGTGCCAAGTTCATGGCCGAGGCAAATTTTTCCGGGCTGCAAGCCGATAGTCATGTCAGTTTTCACAAGGCCTGCTTCTGCGCTGCCGCCGATTTTCGCCGCTGCTCGGTCGGCGGCCTGTTTGAAATGCAGCAAGCGATCTTTCACTATCCTCCGGTCTTCGATGGGAGCACGTTCCGCGGGAGTTTGCGCTTTAGGGATACACAATGGCCGCCCAGCGGTCAGTCCGGCATCGCGGGCAGTTTTCAGAAAGTCGTGGTGGGCGCTATGCTGGAGCTTTGTGATCCTCGTGACACGGACGGGTACCCACTGCCCTCGGTGCGGTCGGCCGAGTTTGCCGTGGACTGTAAAGATGCGAGCATTGCCGCGCTCGATCTCGATGAAAGATTCATGACCAGTATTCTGGACTATGAGGAGAAGATACTCGCTCAACTTCCGCAAACCGAGCGACGAAACTATCGGGGCCGATTGCTCGGCGTTGCCCAGCTGTTCGAACGCAGCCAACGGGAAAAGCTGAACTTTCGCGCGGCTGATGCGTTTGTTCGTCGCGGCAACCGGTACTCGCCACGTCCCGGGCTCACGTTGATGCGATGGTTGTGGGGTCACGGAACGCAACCCGCTTTACCGATGTTATGGATGGTGGGCCTTTTTGTAGTGGTGTGGACGAGTTGGTTGGTGTTGAACAAGTTCCTTTTTGCCGACGCACTGACACTGTCGCCCAAGCTCATGATCAATCTTCCTTGGCTTGGTCTGGCTGTTGCGGCATTCACGTTTGGTGAGATCGTGTTGTTGACCATGTTCTTTGCCGCGCTGGCTCGTAAGTTGTTGCGGTGGTCATAACGCGTCGAAAGGCCATGGGGTGCGTTGGTGACAAGGCAGTGCGTTGGGTGTAACGGGGTTAAAGTTTTGTTAGACCCGTTGTCCTTGGATCAGCAAATCGTCGTCGGTTGGCGCGAATGGGTTGGTCTGCCGGAATTGTTGGTGGCGCCCCTGAAAGCAAAGATCGACACGGGTGCGCGAACCTCGGCTTTGCATGCTTTTAATATCGGAACGGTAAACAAGGGCGGAAAAGTCTATGTGCATTTTGGTTTGCAGCCGTTGCAGCGGCGCGTGGATATGACGGTGGATTGCGCTTGGCCCGTGTTGGATCAACGTGAGGTAACTGATTCCGGCGGTCATCGAGAGCGACGGTATACCATTCAAACGGACTTGGTACTCGCCGGCCATCGCTTTCCGATCGAGATTACGCTGACCAATCGGGAGCAAATGGGTTTTCGTATGCTGGTCGGACGCTCCGCACTGCGAGGGCGGTTTTTGGTCGATCCGGGGGCTTCGTTTCTTCATTCTGATTGCCGCGGTTGAGTGGGTTGTGCATATTGCTATTTTGTCGCGTAATCCTGCATTGTATTCGACTTGTCGCTTGGTCGACGCCTGCGCAACACGTGGCCATGAAGTGACGGTAGTCGATCCTCTGAAATGCTATATGGATATCACCTCATCGCGCCCTGCAATTTATTTCCAAGGGAATATACTGAACGGAGTGGATGCGGTGATTCCGCGCATTGGTGCATCTGTCACGTTCTATGCAACAGCGGTACTGCGGCAACTGGAAATGATGGGGGTCTTCCCGTTAAACGAATCGGTCGCGATCAGTCGTTCCCGGGATAAACTGAGATCGCTACAGTTGCTGGCTCGGCGCGGGGTCGATTTACCGGTAACCGGATTTGCGCACGATGTCGACGATACGCAAGCATTAATCCGTTTGGTTGGGGGGCCGCCGTTGGTCGTCAAGTTACTGTATGGCACCCAAGGCAAAGGGGTTGTCTTGGCCGAAACGCAGAAAGCGGCGGAAAGTGTGATCGATGCCTTTCGGGAGCTCGATGCCGAATTTTTGGTACAAGAATTCATTGGTGAGGCAAGGGGTTCTGATCTGCGCTGTTTTGTGATTGGCGAGAAGGTGGTGGCGGCCATGAAACGGCAAGCGCGCGAGGGCGAGTTTCGCTCGAATTTACATCGCGGTGGTACCGGCAGCATCGTTAAGCTGACACCAGACGAACGGACTGTCGCGATCCGTGCTGCGAAAATACTTGGGCTGAATGTGGCCGGTGTGGACATCTTGCGGGCAAATCGTGGACCGGTTGTGCTGGAAGTGAATTCGTCGCCTGGTCTGGAAGGGATCGAGGGTGTCGCGCAAAAGGACGTTGCCGGGATGATGGTCGAATTTATCGAACGCCGCTTTGTGCCGCACAAAACCCAAACTAAGGGTCGCGGTTAGCGGTGCGCGATGATGGACCGCTGCGGATCAACGGAATCACGGTTCCGTCGGGATGTCAGCGGCGGTTGGAATTACCGGTGACGCGTCTGCACACGTTTACCCCAGTGAGTATCCCCGTCCATGTCATTCGAGGCGAGCGTGCCGGTCCGAGATTGTTCGTTTGTGCGGCCATCCACGGCGACGAACTCAATGGAGTCGAAATCATCCATCGTTTGCTGAAGATTCGGACGTTAGCGCGATTGCGTGGTACGTTGATTGCGGTTCCGGTTGTCAACGTCCATGGTATGCTGCATCAATCACGCTATCTGCCAGATCGACGCGATTTGAATCGTAGCTTTCCGGGGTCGGCGAGAGGCTCTCTGGCGTCGCGGGTAGCCGATTTATTCATGCAAGAGGTGGTCAGCCAGTGCGATCACGGTATCGATTTGCACACAGCGGCGATTCATCGTACCAATCTACCGCAGATTCGTGCCAATCTTGATGATGCGATGACGCGGCGACTGGCGCTGGCGTTTGGGGTGCCGGTCGTGTTGCACGCCGATATTCGCGACGGGAGCTTACGGGAAGCGGCAGCAGAACTGGGTGTATCCATGCTGCTGTACGAAGGCGGCGAGGCACTGCGTTTCGATGAGTTGGCCATTCGTGCCGGGGTCCGCGGGATTCTGCGTGCGATGCGTTTATTGGAGATGTTACCCGCCGGGCGGACCCAGCGCAGTGAGCGGGAATCCTATGTGAGTCGCGGGTCGACTTGGATTCGGACGCCCGCGAGTGGGATTTTGCGGGTCTACGTCCATCTCGGTGCCTGGGTTGATGAAGGTGCGATCGTGGCGACAGTCGGGGACTTCTTCGGTGACACGGAAGAAACCTTGACTGCGCCGGTGGCCGGTGTGGTCATCGGTCGGCTCAATCTGCCGCTCGTCAACGAAGGCGACGCCGTGATTCACTTGGCGCGTTTTTCTCAGCCGGAATCGGTCGCGCAGAGCGTGGAAGCCTTTCAAGAAGGCTTGGTGTCCTGAGTCGATGACCGATTTATTCAATGGGTGTCGATGTTGTCGTCGATTTTCCCGGCGGAATCTTCCCCCCAACAAGTTACCCGGAGAACGCGAGTCTCGGCAACAAATGTTTCGGTTGAAAACCGACCTTAAGGCCAGGGATGGATCGCATCGCCGTCACTAGCGCAGGTGGGTGGTAATTATATCCAGTTATGATTCTGCGCTGCCCGGTCGATTCGGGCCATCTGCCGCTGTTGCATGTTTAGCGTCCAAGAAGCCAGATTGGCTTTGTTGGTCGGGGGTGGTAATCGCCTGAGCATCGAACTCCAGCGATAGAATTGCTGGTACATCGCCCGGACATTGCCTTCCATTTCCTCGGGCGTTCCATAAGGCGGAATGATCTCGCACTGAATACCTGGCGTACGTCGAATGGCCGATTCAGTGAAGCGAATTCGCCCTTGTGCCAGCATTTTGTCGTACAACGGTGTCCCTTTGTGGGGCGAAAGAATGTAGAAGTAGGCCACTGGGACGCGATGGTTGTACAAAAAATCCAACGTGGCTGAGAATACCTCGGGAGTTTCATCATCCAGTCCAAACACGAAATTCAGCGAATAACTGATGCCGCGTTGCCGCAGGTTGGCTAATAGCTGTCCATAGTGATCAACGTGGTTTTGGCGTTTGTTCATGGATAAGAGGCTGGCTTGATTGATGCTCTCCATTCCCATGTTGACGTGCAGCAGGCCACTGCGCTTGGCCAGGTCGAGGAAGTTCTCGTCTTCGCATAGATAGGTCGACCATAAGGTTGACCAGCGAATGTTTAGCGGTATCAATGACTCCATCAGTTCCACGGTATGTGATTTTTTGCCCGCAAACATGCTATCGGCAAAGAATACATTCTTTGCCGAAATGGTTTGGATCTCTTGGACGACTTCGGTCACCGGGCGGTAGCGATAGCGGTCACCGACAAAAAAACGTTCTGAACAAAAATCACAACGAAAGGGGCAGCCGCGGGACGTCTGCACCGTGTAGGTGTTCAACAACCGCTGCACCAAGTGCATGATGTTTGTGAGCGGTTGCAACCGCCGCGCCATTTTGTCGTAGCGGGGGATCGGTAAGTCAGTCAATGGATGTTGGCGTGGGGCACGATAGACGGTTTTCAGTCGCTGTCCTGCCGCGTCGGCAAGCATCTCGGTCCAGATATCCTCGCCCTCCCCAATACCGACCGCATCACAATGGGCAAGGGCCTCGTCGGCATGAAAAAAAATATGCGGCCCACCCATGATCACGGTGACGCCGCGGCTGCGGAAGGTATCGGCAATGTCGTAGGCGCGACGAGCGGTAACGGACCAGGTTGTGATGGCTACTAAGTCGACAGCGATGCTGAAATTGATTTCTTCGATTTGCTCGTCCACCAAGTTGACGAGCCATTGCGTTGGTGTGAGCGCCGCGAGATAGGGAAGCGTGAGCCCTTGCAAGGTTCGCCCGCGGGTTTTGTAGAGGATTTTTTGGTCGTCGTCACGGTAGTAGGTTGGTTGCACGATGAGTAGTTTCATGTTACGCCATCCGTTGTATCGCAAAAGGTTGCCTCATGGTGCGATCACCGATGTCCGCGTGGTAACGACGAATTCCCCGCTACGGTATGGGATCGACGAACGTGCAGGGGTTTAGACACGGATTCGCACCGTTTCGGCAAAGGTTACCCGAGAGTCGCTGGCGTGTGCAAGATGGCGACAAGCACCTCCCCAAGTGTTTTACTAGGCTATTGTGTGCGGTGACAATATGCGGCAGCAACCGTTAGCTCGACACAAAATCGGCAGAATTAACCGAACTGATAAGCTGTTTCGTTCGTCGTCATCGACCTGTCAACCGATTAGGGCGCAACACGCCGCGGGACGATCTCGACTTGATCAAGGGCGATACGACGACCGTTCGCAGCGATGGCTTCGGCTTCCCATTTGCCTAAGCGATCCTCGGGAATCCATTTTTTTGAGTAGACCCGCCAGCGCCAATCGCTGCCAACCTCGAACGGAATTTCCGCACGTAATTGGCCCTCGTGGAACCAGCGATGCAAGACGGTTTGCCCGGACAAACCGTGTAGTTCGGTGAAGAAGAAAAGGTCCAAGCCGCCGTCGGCAGGCCATTCGATGACGTCGGGCAAATTGTCGGCGGGCTCGCGGTCGACGATCTCGCGTGTCAATTGCGCACGAATCAAAAAAGCGCTGGGGTCAACGGTTGGCGGTTGAGTGTCTGCCGTGCTCGCCTGCTCACTGTTTGGCTGGGATGTGTCGTTGACACGAGCGGATGCCGCTAGGGGCCCGGCCTCGGCTATATCGGTGATTTGGTCCGTGGGTGCCAGGCCAGGTGGCGGGATTGCGTCGGTGTCGGTGTCGGTGTCGGTGGATGTCAGACTCGGCGCATCGGTCGGTTGCTCGGCTTGGCGCGAGAGGTTCTTGGCGGTACCCGGTGTAGGCGTGCGATCTTGCTGGTCGCTTGGGTCGGGTGACCCTCCCGCGTCATCGTCGAAGCGGTGTTCCTTGGTGTCGGTCGGTGGTGTCGGCTGACCGCCGAAAAAAAAGAGCAGCAACCAAGTAATGAATGCCCCGAAAAAACCGGTAAAGACGGGTAGCACCCAGCGGCGAATCTGTGGTCGGCGTTTGGGTCGGCGTGCATTCATGGTTTCGGCCGCAACGATACGACGCGCCTCGGGTAATGCCGCCACGGTAGCCTCGTAACTCGTTTCCGGAAACAGCCCCATCGTCCGACGTCGCTGAAAGTTTTCGAATGGATAGATGTGCACCCAGGCTTTCACGCCATTCGGATACACACAAAAAACGAGTTCGTCGTTGATGTCGATGTCATAGCGTTCGGTTCGGGGTTGAACTTCGTGGAAGTACTGCTCGTTAAACGATTGTGTCATTAGTTTTTCCTGAGCGGGTTGAGGAAACTCGACGAGTGGCCCGGCAGTGGGCGAGGTGCGAATCATCACGCCGACATCGTCGCATCGACAAACCTTGATGGCCGGGGAGCCACGGATTGCGAGATTGGGGCAAATCGACCCTGATCTGGGCTGCCTCGGCCTGCCGAGGGAACGACAACCGACTGAAAGAGCCCACGCATGCGGATCGGTGGATCGTCACCCAGCCGTCTCATCCTGCGTTGGCGCTGGCTGGCACATCGCGTTGCCAAGTGTCCGGAAAACGACACATGGCTTTCAGTTTGCGTGCTGGCGCAACAAGTCGGCAACGGGTGTGTCGGTCACATCCGGTCGCCATCGGCCACCATCTTAAGGCTTGCCAGGGGTGGGAACAACGCCCAGGTAGACGTTTCGGGCTTGGTGCTCGGTCGCGGTGTTCACGCATTGCCTTTGCGCTTGCGTTACAATTCAACGGCAAAGGGGGTCGATGACAGGTGGCGTCCCCTTTCGTTTTGGCCGATAACCAACGATAACAGCGGCAACCGACATGATGGGTTCAACGAATCTCAATGGCGTCCAACGGCTGGGCGAACTTGCGTTGCGGCTTAACTATCTCTCGCGCAACCAGCTGGAGCAGGCGCTCGTTGAAGCGGCAGCATTGCGTGGGCAAGACGGAATGCCGGGCGCGGTTTTTTTGCAACTTGGCCTTTTGACCGAGCGCCAGCTAAAGTACCTGCAAGACGTCCTCAAGCTTGCCGGCGATCGCATCGCGGATCGGCGGTTCGGCGATCTGGCCGTGGCGCGTGGCTTGGTCACGCAGGAGCAGATCCAAGCGGCGCTGCAAGCGCAAGCGCAACGATTTGCGGTCAACAACAACGCCATCAAGATCGGTGAGCTTTTGGTTGAACAAGGCCTGCTGACGCCCGAACAAAAAGAGCGTCTGCTTGCCGAGCAAGCGCAGATGCGGCCACAAGTCAACCCTGCTAGTGCGGCGGTTGTCACGGCTGTACGGCCAGCGACCGAGCGTGTGATTGTCGAGCAGAGCCTGTATCGGATTTTGGTCAGTGAAGATCGCATGCACGCCTTCTTGGTGCTGACCGATCCCGATGAAGGTCCCGAGTTGGCTCAGCTGCAAGAGCAATTGCATCAGGCCGGCATTAAGGAAACGCTGGATCAAACGGCGTTGGCCTCGGCCTGTGTTGCCAGCACGCCGGTAAACGAGAGGATCTTGATCGCCGCCGGTCGTCCGCCGACCGAAAGCCAAGACGGTCATGTCGAGTATTGTTTTCGGATCGACCCGTTCAAGCCGGGGACAGAAGCGGCGGATGGTTCGATCGATTTTAAGGAACGGGGCAAGATTCCAGCGGTGACCGTCGATACGGTGTTGGCCAAGCGGACGCCGGCGATACGGGGGCGGGACGGACGCGATGTGTATGGCCGAGCGGTCCCGGCACGCAAACCCGATACCCC
>CAZWQC010000041.1:10269-12069 GCA_964635785.1 uncultured Ectothiorhodospiraceae bacterium | reverse complement strand
GAACACGGGCCTCGTGGCAGGCATGAGAATGATAGGCATCGCCGCCAAGGTTGGCGAGCAAGTCGGCGCGGGCGGTGTCGATAATGGCTTCGCAGCTTTGGTGATTGACAATATGTGTGAGTTTGTCCTTTACCCCACCATGGATTCGGCAGGTCGATAGGACGATGTGCTCGCGATGTAAGGTGGCAAGCAAGTAGCGGCCATGACGCTGTAGCGTAAAGCGGGGATTATATTCGAGGATCATGGCGTGTCTCGGTGCCAACGGCGGCGGTTGGGGTTGCTTGCGATGATTGGCCGAATGGGAGTGTACCACAGCGAGCCCCCGGGCTTCCTCGGGGCAGCGAGGGTTGTTGGCAACGGGCGTTGGATCCTGTGCTTGCTCGATAGGATAGTTGACTGCACCGATCAGTCCCGCCTTACCCGCCGTCGCTGCGTGGTGGGTCTACGGCAGGTCGGTGTACTGCGCTTACGGTTGGTGTTGGGTGCGAACCAACCCACCAACCAACCTTGAGGGCCGGAACTGCCTACGAGTGTGCTCGTGGATACCCCGTGACGTGGTTGCGGGCTTTCTATTGGAGTTGACTATACTCGTTTTCTGTCCGCAATCAGTGGCAGTAGCTCGAAGTGCATAGGGTGGAAGGCAGTTTTCTAGCGTCCTGTGGGAATACGGCGTTTGGGATGCATCCGTTGTTGCATGGGTTTTTTGCGATGGTCGTGCTCTTGTTTTGGCACAATGTCTGTTATCACCTGGGCTTGCTTCATGGCGGAACTGTACTACTTAGAAGAGTTTGTTGGTGACGGAAACGGCATTCGGCGATTCGATTTAGTCAGTCTACCGATGCTGGTCGGAAGGACGACCGAATGCGATATCCAATTGCCGACGGGTCTTATTTCCCGCGAGCACGCGAGAATCTTTCGCGATGACGGAGCGATTTGGGTGGTGGATTTGGGGAGTACGAATGGAACCTTCGTCAATTGCGAGCCAATCAACGTCGCCACGGCACTTTATGCTGGCGACGTCGTGCATTTCGCTGATCAGGAATTTCGGGTTGGGGTAGACAAAGGAGCAGAGGATGTTCCGGCGATGGATGCGACGATGGCGGGATTGTTGACGTTGCCGATGCGGTTTCCCCGCAAAGGTAAACAGTTTTTCGAGCTGTTGACTTATCGGCGAGTGACGGGCTATCGGCAATGTATCGTTGGGCGCGACGGTGCGCTTCATGGATACGAATTGTTGGGACGTGGTTTACATGGCGAACTCGCGCAAAGTCCCCAGGAATTGTTCTCGCTTGCGGCATCTTTCGGTAGCGAAGTGGAAATCTCGTTCTCCGAGCTGTTGCGTGAAGTTTCTTTCCGGCAGGCAGCAGAAGCCGGGTTTGCCGTGCCCTTGTTTTTCAATACGCATCCGAAAGAATGCAGTAAGCCAGAACGATTGTTGAAGCACTTGGATCAATTGCGGCAGCGTTATCCAACGCTGAATCTGGTGTTGGAAATCCATGAGAAGGCGATTACCGACCTGGCGGCGATGGCAAGGATTCGAGCGGACCTGAGAGTATTGTCGATCGGGTTGGCTTATGACGATTTCGGTGCGGGGCAAGCGCGGTTGCGCGAGTTGATCGAAGTGCCGCCAGATTATTTGAAATACGATACGACCATCATCGCTGCCCTGAATGGTTCGGCGAGTCCGACCTACAAACTCCTTGGCATGTTGCAGACGCTATTGCAAGACATGGGTATCACGACGTTGGCAGAAGGTGTCTCGAGGATGCGCACTGGATTGACCCGACGACGCAGGAGCTG
>CAZWQC010000041.1:5517-10259 GCA_964635785.1 uncultured Ectothiorhodospiraceae bacterium | reverse complement strand
GCGTTATGCCACGACTTAAGGGTCGATTTGATGCAGGGCTATTTGTTTGGTCGGCCAGAACCGATTATCGAAACCAAGCCGCGTACTGCGGTACAGACAATGAGCTAACAAGTGATTTAATCTCTTGTGTCCGGCCTCTCGCGGGGGAAGCGATCCTGCAGACTTGTTCTGCGAAAATGGGTGCAACCTCGATACGGTGGCCGGATGGGAGTTTGTCATGGCGAGACAGGCCCTTGAGTTCGGTTTCACGTCCAAGGCAGGTGCTGACGATGCCAACAATGTGTCGGTGGTGGTCCTGTGGGCGGGTTGGTTTGCCCGGGCGATCGACCAAAGACGCCGCGCCCGGGCTTTGTCCCGACTAAAATGCTAAGCGCAGCCCTGCGGTAATCAAGTTCCGCGAAAACTCCTCTCGAGCGAACAAGCGTTCGTACACTAGAAAAGCCGATCGAGCTTGGGCGAACTGAGCCGATAGGCCGATGCGACCCGACCAGAAGTTGCGGTCTGGGCTGGCGGTGGTAATCACGAATTGACCGTCCTCGTTGTCGTACAGCAAGCTCTGTCCTTGAAGACGCCGTGCATTGTCTTTGTATTCATGCAGCCACTCGATGCCGATCAGGGGAAGAAAAACGGCAACGCGACTGCCGATGGCGAGATTGGCTTGGAGCCCCAGCGAGGTCTGCAACGAATCGATCGATTGATCCTCCAGAGAGACCAAAAATGTCGTGTCCGCACCCTTCTCCGTGTAACCATCCACGTTGGCGTGGCGATAACTCAGGCTGGCGTAGGGCGTTGCACTGAAATTTTGTCGTTGCCAGGTGTAGCCGCTGCTAAGACCGAACTGCCATTGCTGGCCGTTCGTGTCGCTGCGTGCAGTGATCGAAGCGACGTCCCCCTCGCCTTGAATGCGGCGTGCCAATTCGTAATCGGTAAAGCCAAAACTTCCGATCAGGTCGAGGTAAAAGGCGTCGGTTGGATACCAGGAGCCATAAACGGAGAAATCGAAACCGTCAGCATCCAGTTTGCCAGCATGGCTGTTAAAATCGCTGCCACTGAAATTGATGCCGGCAGCGATTCCTGCGACGAGGTCGGGTTGAAATAAATAGTCAGTCCCGAGTGTAACGCTCTGACTATCGAAATCGTAACCGGTTTCGCCGGCGGCGGCATTTTGGGAACCGAACCCGAGGCTGCCATTGAGAAATACCCCCCATTTCTCAGCGATCGGGTTGTCATCGGCACTCGCGCCGCCACCAACGGCATGACCATAGGCCGGCCGTGCATGACTGGCCAGTCTATCGGTTTGATGGGTTGCGACAAGCAGGTTGCCGAAGTCGAATCCGCGCAGGCCGGCACGAACATTCGCAAGGCGGAGCATGAGGTTGCTTGCTTGATTGGTGGTGCCGTTGACCGCTGCATTGGCCTGTGAGGGTGCTTGGGTTGGGTAAGCGTCGCGGATAATGCGTTCACGATCCGCGGCATCGAGCGCGTTGAGTTGTTGACAGGTGGACGTCGCATTATCTGCGCAAAAATCATCGAGCAAGTCGAAAAAGTCAACCTCTTCGCGGCTGGCCGCCAAAATGCGGATGGTGGCGATATCCGTGCTGTCGATAGGTAGTGGGTCACCGTCACCATCGACGAGGAGTAGCCCGTCGTTTTCGATTTGCAGACTGATCTCGCCGGCGTCGGTGCTGCTTAGGTGGAGGGTATAAATAATGATCGAATCGTCTTGTTGCAGTGTCGCCAGTGTTGCGGTGTCGAGCTGGGACACTTCGAAGACGTTGAACTGCCCGTCATCGCCGAGGGAGACGGCGCGTGTGGCCGCGGGATTGGCTACATTGCTGTTGAGGCTGTCGCCGAAAGAAAGCGCCGAAAAACGGCCTGTGCCGGAAAATCGACTGTTGATGTCGTAACCCCCTAAGGTCCGATTCTCTCGATTGACCACGGTGACATTGAATTCCGCCAGATCGCCGACGTTCACATTGTTTGCAACGGGTTCGATGCGCAAATCCAACGCCAAAAGGTTTGGAGAAATCAACCATAGCCCGATCAAGACGAGTCGGCATCGATGTGTGGCGATGGGTCTTCGTGTAAAGCGTGCAGCGAGTGCGGCAAGGGAAAACAGCAACAATATGACAGGGTTCATTGCGCCAGTCCCACCGCTTTCGGTGGCGCCAGCGTTAACCGCTTCGCTCATTGCCGAAAATTGTTCGGCTTGAGTGGTTGGCGGTATGTCGATCGTTTTCAGTCCGTCTGGGCCGAGTTCGAGGCCAAATGTGCCGAGGAGGGGATTTGCCGCAGTTGGCTCAATGGTTAGGTCCAACGCGAAAAGTCGGCCATCGGCGATGTCGATACGTCCATCACGATTGCGATCGAATTGTGCGTTATCGGTGGTCACAGCGCGGTTGCGCAGATCCAGGAGTGCAATCAGGTTATCGAGGGTTGGGTCGAGAGGCAATGGGGTGCAATCGACCGCGGAAAAGATTTCGGTGCGCAGCCCAGGCGATGCGAAATCGTTTTGGGCTATCAACTCTGCACTGACCGCGAGGTCGTCGATCTGAGTGCAAATGTTGGCAGGAATATCCATGTGGACCTGGCAAACTAACTCGCCAAACGTATCGTTCGTAGCCGCAGGTACGCGCGGAAGGTTGAATGCAATACCCGTATCGATGGCTGCTGCGGTTAGGGTTTGGTCGTCGCATTGGACCTTGGCTGGCGAAATGATTTCTCGCGCAAACTCGAACCGAATGGCTAAATCGTCAGCGGCTGTGGGTCCGAGGTTGTTAATGGCGAGGGTGTAATCGACGGTGTCCAGGGGTTGGAGCTGTTGAAATCCCTGCAACTCGATGGTGTTCACTTGCGGATCGACGATGACGTTTACTTCACTGGGCTTGAGAATGTCCAACATTCGCAAGGCGATGATTTCACCGGCGTTATCCAAATCCAAACCGACAAACGTCGCAATCGCCCCGGGGATTTCGTTGACTAGAACGGTCGCAATCGTATCCGGTTGAATTGCTAGACCATTGAGCACATCAAGCGTGTCCATGAAAACCGGCAATCGGTTGACAAGAATGACGAGCTGGTCGGTTCCAGGTTCGAACCCGGCCAAGGTGACCTGTAATCCTTCGGTTTGAGCGCGCGCAAGGTCAAGGAAAAACCAATCGATGGCTTCGGTCCCTGATGCGGTATCGTTCACCTGCTGGTGGAGGTTGACAATGTTGCAGCAACGATCGGTTACGTTGCCACTGGCAGCGATTTGGAACAAATGGTCAGCCTGTGGAGTCACTTCAACGTCGACGCTAGCAGTGGCGGTAAGGCCGGTGGCATCTGTGATCTCGTAGGTTATGCGGTCAATGCCCACGTAATCGAGTTCAGGAGAATAAAGCAAGGACTGGTTGTCACTATCAATGACGACCTGCCCGTGGGCGGGAAACGCCATGATGCGAGAGATGATCAGATCATCATGACTGAGGTTGGTGTCATTGGCGAGGACCGAGATCGTAACCGGACGATTGGGTAACGTTCGAGCATGGTCTGGATTGGCGACGGGTGTATCGGTAGCGGCATCGATCCCGGCGATCGCAACTTGCGTTGTCATGCAAAAAAGCAGGATGAACGTCGTTGTCAAGGAGAATAGGGCGAGCAATGGCACCACCTTGGGATGGGTGGTGCCGAAACGGGCATGGGCGAAGCGTTGCATAGCCTAAAGTTCCAGTTGGTTTAGTTGGGAAGTAGAGAGCCATCGATCGATTGGGATTAGATTGCGCCGACGATATCGCCATAGTTCGGGTCGGCGTTGAATGTGGCAACGTCCTCTGCGCCAACGGTTACACCAACCAGGGTGATACGATTTGAACCGCCGGAGGTGAATTCGATCGTGGTATCGGTTTCGTTGTCGAAAACTAAAACGTTACCGAGTTCAGTGCCGAGTTCAATTTGGTCGTCGAGGCCAAACTTGATGATCGAAATATTGTTGGATTGGTTTTCCGTGTCGACAAACTTGAACGGACCCTGGCCGGCGTCGAAGGTATAGGGAGAATCCGTGTTGCCAAAACCGTCGACTTCAACGGTCGTATAGCCACTGATACCAAAGACCGTGGCAGCCAGTGTCGCGGTTGAGGAATCAATACTATCAGTGATGGTATAGGTCACGGTGGTCGTGATGCTCTCGCCGTCCTCAAGGGAAACAAAATCGTACTCGGGATCAAAAAAGCCGATTCCGTTGTTGTCGATATAGAAAACACCACCGGAGTCGCCATTGGCAAGACCGTCGCTCAGCGCATAATCGGTACCATTGAGGCGGGAAACGGTAACGGTAGCGGGCAGAGAGTCGTTTGCCAGAACGTCGAAATCAACAGAGGTATCGTCTTCCTGCGCGGAAACAGTGTCATCAATCGCCAAGAGTTGTGGCGTGATATCTTCTACAGTTATATCCAAAGTAGCCGATGTGTTATTGCCGACGCTGTCAGTCACCGTGAGTTGGAAAGTAAGCAGAACTGTTTCTGTGGTAGCGGGAGTCAAGACTTGGACGGTCGGCTCATCACTGCTAATTAGCTCGGCGTTCGGTCCCGCCGTCTGGGACCAGCTAAAGAAGAGATTGTCGCCTTCCGGATCGAATGAGCTGCTGGCGTCCAGTGTGGCGATCTCCCCCTCGGAAACAGTTTCTGGATCGGCTGTTGCAATAGCAATGGGCGCTTCGTTGACGTTGTCGACGGTAATCGCCAATGTCTGCGAATCGAGAGCGA
>CAZWQC010000041.1:0-5417 GCA_964635785.1 uncultured Ectothiorhodospiraceae bacterium | reverse complement strand
GCTGACCGGATTCGGCTCGGCGATGGCAACGGCGGTCGGCGCTTCGTTGACGTTGATAACCGCGACAGTGACGGGCGCGTTGGCCGTGCCGCCCTGGCCATCGCTAACGGCTGCCACGAACTCAAGCGTTGAGTTGGCGGGTAAGTCGGGGATACCAATGGTGACGGAGGCGCCAACTAACTCACCGAGCCCGAGGCTTGGACCATCGGTTTGACGCCAGGAGATGGTCAATACGTCGGCGGTATCCGGGTCGTCGACGAGTGCTTGCAAACGAAGTTCGCTGCGTTCGTCGACCGGGTTGGGTAGTGCGGTGGCGGTAATGCTTGGCGTATCGTTCGCGCCAACAATAGACACTGTGATGGTCGTCGTATCGGTACGTTGGCTATCGCTGATCGTGTAGACGAATTGGTCTTGCAGTGTTTCACCTGCGGCTAATTCATCGAAGCTGTTTCCGGGCCGATAGTGAATGATGCGGCCGTCGAACGAGACCGGTACGTCCCAGTCTGACCTCGGGGAGACCTGTGTAATCGTAGGTTGGGTGCCGTCCGGATCGAGGTCATTAGCAAGGAGTTCAGCGACGGAAATCGACAAATCGAGGTTTTCGTCCGTGGTGAAGCTATCCGCGTTCGCGATTGGGGGGTCGTTTTCGCCAATTACCGTCACTGTCACCATTCCGTCGGTGTTGGCTTGCCCATCACTTAGTGTGTAACGAAACGAGTCCGTCTCGGTTGCGCCACTGGACAGGTGTTCGAAGCGGTTGTTCGGGTCATACAGAACAATGTCGTCGCCAAGCGCGAAGGTGAGTTGGCCGCGGGTTTCATCGTTGGCCGTCACGGCAATGATCGTCAGCGTTTCATTGTCCGGGTCGGTATCGTTTTGGAGCAGGTCGGCCAAGGGTATCCTAACGAGAGAATCTTCACCGGTGGCGACTGAATCTTCCCCAGCGACCGGGCTGTCATTGATTCCGATCACTGTGACCGAGACAATCCCCTGTGATGTCAATTCACCATCGCTTAGCGTGTAGCTGAAGACGTCCTCGAAGGTTTCACCGGACTTAAGCGAGTCGAATTGTCCAATCGGGTTGAAGGTTATCGTTCCATTGTCCCAGGCGAGGGCGGCACCAGCAGCGGAGGTGGCCTCGACATGAACGACAGCGAGTTCAGCGCTGTCGATGTCGGTATCGTTGGCCAACAGATCCTCGACCGACAAAACGAGGGAGTGATCCTCATCGGTTTCGACCCGATCGTCGCCCGCGACTGGGGGATCATTCTCGCCAATGATAGTCACGGTGACGGATGCCGTAGCGGTGGCATCACCGTCGCTGACGGTGTACGTAAAGCGGTCAGTGGCGAGTTCCCCTTGTCCCAGGTAATCGAACCGATGATCGGGGTCGTACATGATCCGATCGCCGTCTTCCGCAAGGCTTATCGATCCGAGCGTATCCGCCAGTGGGGTCACGGCGGTAATCATCAACGGGTCATTGTCAATGTCGGTATCGTTGGCCAGCAAGTCAGGAGCAGGCAACATCAGGATGTTGTTCTCTGGTGTCGACGCGGTGTCATCCTCGGGAAGCGGCGCATCGTTGCGACCGACAATGGAGACTGTCACTGTTGTGGAGGCGATGAGTTCCCCATCGCTTATCGTGTAAACAAACGTGTCTGTGGCACTATCGCCAGCACGAAGCGCTTGGAATGAGTCAGCTGGGTCGTAAATGATACGATCGCCGGACTCACCGATTCGAACCGTGCCACGGGTCGAGTCGTTTGCCGCCACTCGAGTGACTTGCAGGTTATCTCCCTCGGCATCCTCATCGTTGCCGAGCAATTGACTCATCGGTATCGTCGCGGGAGAATCTTCATCGGTTTCAGCGGTATCCGGTGCGGCGACCGGCGCATCGTTGCTGCCGGTTATCGTCAAGGTCAGCACGGCGCGACTGGTTAATTCGCCGTCGGACAGCGTATAAGGGATCGTAAGGCTTTGCTCGTCACCGGGTGCAAGGTTGTCGAAATCTTGTCCTGGATCGAACGACAATGTGCCGTCGGCGGTGAGGCTGAATTGACCGCCTGGGGTAGCCGGCAATACCGCGCCGACGTTTTCGGTGTTTCCGTCGATGGCGATGATAGTCAGTGCGTCGTCGTCTGCATCGATGTCGTTGTTTAGCACATTGATCTGATCAGCGGGACCAATGACGCGGTTTTCATCGAGCGTAATGGGATCGTCGACGGCTTGCGGCGGGGAGTTGATGACGAAAGGGCCGGCGCTGGCGATTTCGCCTGCCGCCGGCACGGCAACCTCGAGGATGTTGAGCAGAAAGGTCTCGAAGTCGAATCCATCGTCGAGTGGCGTTGCCGGTGTGTGGTAGGTATAATCACGCGCACCGAGCACTTCGATGCGCGCACCGTTGGCAAGACCGAGGATCAGTGTGTTGTTCGCAGCCAGAGCGGATTGAACCGCAAATCCAGCGCGCAAAAACAGTTTGTTGCTGTCGGCATCGAGTAGGATGACGTGTGCGTTTTGATCGAGAAAGTCCGGTCCGAGAACGAATTCATCGACGCCACCGCCACCACCGGTAATGTAAAATTCATTAGCACCGGCGCGAATTTCGATCATTGCATCATCAGCATTAGTTGCCATCGGCGTACTCCAAGGATATTTCGACGTTGAAACGATTGTTGATCAAGTGGCTTTTCGGATTCTTTCCGGGTGTTGCTCGCCTCGCGCGCATTGTCCATGGTGAGTTCCAACGCGCACCACGCCGCGGGCCGGTGGTTTGGCGAAACGCGCCAGTGATCGACTGGTGTCTTTATGCAATCGGCGCTATCGCTCGGGTGACGCCCCAACAAGGTGGTACCGCACACGCGCTGTCTATTTCGCGGTTAATCCAACGCTTGAGATGACCCCACTGTTTTGTCGTGAATTCTTCAAAGTACCGCGCAGCACCTCTTAAAAAATACTATCGCCTTATGCCAAGCTGTTTTGGTGCGGATCGCGGCGATTTTTACCAGCGGCTGCGGCAACTCGAACAAAAATTGACCGCAGGTCAATCCGTGGATGCGGAACTTGCGCGCTTGCACACGGCCATGCAAGCGTCCAAGGATCGCGTGGCGTTGCGCCAAAGGCGTTTGCCGCAGCCCGCGTTTGACGCCGATTTGCCGGTTATAACAGAGCGCGAGCGCATTGCCAAAGCGATCGAGGCGAATCAAGTGATTGTCCTGTGCGGAGATACGGGTTCGGGTAAGACCACGCAATTGCCCAAGATTTGTCTTGGCCTTGGGCGCGGCGTACGTGGCCTGATCGGTCATACCCAGCCGCGGCGTATCGCCGCGCGCAGTGTCGCCAGTCGAATCGCCGCCGAGCTTGGTAGCGAGGTCGGTGATGTGGTCGGTTACAAAGTTCGGTTTTCCGATCATACCAATCCCGATGGATTCATAAAGCTCATGACCGACGGCATTTTGCTGCAGGAGCTGCAGCAAGATCGCTTTATCAATGCCTACGATACGCTAATCATAGACGAAGCGCATGAGCGTAGCCTCAATATCGATTTCATTTTAGGCTACCTGAAACGACTCTTGCCGAAGCGGCCCGATCTGAAACTGATCGTCACTTCCGCGACCATCGATCCGGAACGCTTTTCCCGGCATTTCAATCAAGCGCCCGTGGTGCAGGTCGCCGGACGAACCCATCCAGTCGACGTACGCTACCGTCCGGTAACGAATGTCGATGACAGTGATGACGAACGCGACCGGAATACCGAGCAAGCCATCCTTGACGCGGTGGATGAACTGGCCCAGGAAGGGCCGGGCGATATTCTGGTCTTCCTTCCCGGTGAGCGCGACATCCACGAGACGGCGGAGGCGTTGCGCAAACATCATCCGAGTGGCAGCGACGTGCTCCCGCTTTATGCTCGGTTATCGGTCGAAGAGCAAAACCGAGTGTTCAAACCCCATCATGGTCGCCGCATCGTGCTTGCAACCAATGTTGCAGAGACTTCTCTGACCGTGCCTGGCATCCGTTATGTGATCGATACCGGTCTGGCGCGAGTCTCGCGGTATTCCTGGCGAGCCAAGCTCCAGCGCTTGCCCATCGAGCCGATTTCACAGGCCTCGGCCAATCAGCGCAAGGGGCGGTGCGGCCGGGTGGCTGCGGGCATCTGTATCCGGTTGTATAGCGAAGACGATTTTGCCAAACGTCCCACCTTTACCGAGCCGGAAATTCTGCGCACCAATCTGGCCTCGGTCATTTTGCAAATGGCATTCCTGCGTCTTGGCGATGTTGCCAAATTCCCTTTCGTCGAGCCACCCAATACACGGTTGATCAACGACGGCTACCGCTTATTGTTCGAACTTGGCGCCGTGGATGCCAAGAATCAATTGACCGAACTCGGTCGGCGCCTGGCGCGTTTGCCGGTCGATCCGCGGTTAGGACGGATGCTGATGGCTGCCGACGACGAGGGGTCGTTGCGGGAAGTCCTGGTTGTCGTGAGCGCCCTGGAACAGCGGGATCCGCGCGAACGCCCGCACGAGCAACGTCAGGCGGCCGATGCCATGCATAAACAATGGCAGGATGAGCGTTCCGACTTCTTGACCATGGTCAATCTTTGGGATTGGTTTCACGAGCAATCGCGTCGATTGTCGAAGAACAAGCTGCGGGAGTCCTGTCGGACACATTTTCTGTCGTATGTGCGAATGCGGGAGTGGCAAGATTTGCACAGGCAGTTGCAGCAATCGATGCGCGAATCCGGTCATCATGAAAACACCAGTGTGGCGGAGTACCCCGCCGTTCATCGAGCACTGCTGGCGGGTTTGTTGGGTAATCTCGGCTGCAAGGGCGAGGAGTCCGAGTATCTCGGTGCCCACAATCGGAAGTTTCGGATTTTCCCAGGCTCGGGCTTGTTCAAGAAACCGCCGAAATGGGTTGTTGCCGCCGAAATCGCGGAAACCACACAGGTCTTCGCCCGTACGGTGGCCAAGATTGATGCCGGGTGGGTGGAAGCCTACGCTGCGCATTTGCTGCATCATCACTATTATGATCCACACTGGGAAAAACGCAGCGCGCAGGTCACCGCCTTTGACAAGGTGACGTTGTTTGGCTTGGTGATCGATGGCAAACGGCGGGTCAATTACGGACCGATTGCGCCGGGGGTCGCGCGGGAAATATTCATTCGGCAAGCGCTAGTGGAAGGTGATTTCATCACTCGGGGCCGTTTTCTCGGGCGCAATCGAGAATTGGTCGCCGAAGTCGAACAGCTGGAGGCAAAAGCACGCCGCCGCGACATTTTGGTTGACGAACAGACGTTGTTCGATTTTTATGACGCTAAGATTCCGGCGGGAATATACGCCGGGCCAGATTTCGAGCAGTGGCGCCAACAGATCGAGCAAAAAGATCCGGATTGCTTGTTGCTAACCCGGGATCACTTG
>CAZWQC010000040.1:2551-12244 GCA_964635785.1 uncultured Ectothiorhodospiraceae bacterium | reverse complement strand
TGTCAAGAAGGGGTGGAATCCAGCGATCGAGCACAGTGAACCGGAGCATTCGTTCGATCACTACTGGTACATGTGGAAGCTGCCGATGTTCGGGGAAACCGATGTCGACCGCATTTTGGCGGAAGCGGATTCCTGTCACCAGGCCAATCCGAATCACCACGTGCGGCTGGTCGGTTACGACAACTTCGCGCAATCGCAAGGGTCCGCAATGGTGGTCTACCGTGGTCCAGTTGCGGTTTAAGCTCATTCGACCGGCCTGACCCGATCGCCGGGGTGCATTGCTCCGGCGATTGCTATGACATGAATCGAGTGTCGTGACCATGAGCAACTTATGCGCCGCCGGCAGGGTCAGTTGAATCACCACCGGTGGATCGACCGGTGGTTTACAGCCTGAATTCGAGGAGTTAACGCATGATTCGTTTTTTCTTGGCGGTAACAATGGTGTGTTGCGCGGCGACGCTGAGCGCGGCGTGGCAGTTGGACAACGAACGGTCGACCTTGAGCTTCGTCACAATCAAAAAGACGCATATCGCCGAGGTCAATACCTTCACGAGCTTGTCGGGGTTGGTCAGCGAGGCCGGTGAGTTTGCGATCAATATTGATTTGGCGAGCGTGGTGACCAATATTCCGATTCGCGACGAGCGGATGCGCGAGTACTTGTTCGAAACCGATCGGTTCGGACAAGCCACGTTGTCAGGCCGGATTGACATGGATGTGCTCGCGGAGCTCGATGAAACCAATCCGCTGCCGACCGCTGTCGAGGCAGAGCTGAGTTTGCATGGCGAGGGAGTTCCGCTGACCTTGCGTGTCAGTGTGGTCGAAATCGATGAGAACACCCTGGTCGTCAACAGCCGATTACCTGTTGTCGTGCATGCTGATGATTTTCGTCTACATTCTGGTGTGGAAAAGCTTCGTGAACTGGCGGGTTTACCGAGCATCAGTCATGCCGTGCCGGTTACTTTCAGTCTGACCTTTACCCGCCAAACGGTGGAGGAAAAGTGAGATTAAAATTCGACTGTCTGGCTTGCAAGGATTGCGGGATAACGATTATCCTTAACGGATGATATTCGCTTCGCAGCGCAAGCGCCGAAAAATGATCATCGCGTGTTTGGGTGCTCTTTCCGCAGGGAGAGAACACCCCGCCCTCGGCGAGGTTGGCGCCGCATCGATCGGTATAGAGAGATAACAGGTATCTGTGTGAGCGAACGACCTGGGTTGCTCTTGGGAATCGAGCAAACAGGAATGATTGAACGAATGTTAACCTTCATTGGGTAGCGCGGGCCGCCGGAGAAGAGCTATGACCGACATGACCGAACAATATCGGATTGCTGACGAGCCGTTTTATCGTCCAACCGGAAGCGAGGTAGAGCTATTCGAGGCAGCGTATGCTGCCCGCATGCCGGTGATGTTGAAAGGACCGACCGGCGTGGGCAAAACCCGTTTTGTGGAATACATCGCGTGGAAGTTGGACCGGCCGTTGATTACGGTGGCTTGCAATGAGGACATGACGGCATCGGATTTGGTTGGGCGCTACTTGTTGGACTCCCATGGAACCCGCTGGCAAGACGGTCCACTGACTACGGCTGCCCGGATTGGTGCGATCTGCTACCTTGACGAGGTAGTGGAAGCTCGTCAGGATACCACGATTGTGATTCATCCGTTGACAGACCATCGCCGTACTTTGCCGCTGGAAAAAAAAGGCGAATTAGTCTTCGCGCATCCGGATTTCCATCTGGTGATTTCCTTTAATCCGGGTTATCAAAGTTTGATGAAGGATCTCAAGCAATCGACGAAACAGCGATTCGGGGCGTTGGATTTCAGTTATCCCCCGGCTGTGATCGAAGCCGAGATTGTCGCGCATGAAGCGGAGATCGACTTGGCGACTGCCGAGAAACTCGTGGAAGTTGCCCATCGCGCCCGAAATCTCAAAGGCCACGGACTGGATGAAGGCATCTCTACGCGTCTTCTAGTGTATGCGGGTCAGTTGATTGCCAAGGGAATTGATCCGAAGTCGGCCTGTGCGATGACTTTGGTTCGTCCGATTACGGACGATCCCGATATGCGTGAAACTCTGGATGCAGCTGTCGCAACCTTCTTCTAAACATCCGTTAGCGCCGGGTTTGTCCCTTAGGGTCATTTTCGGCGCGATGGTGCGAGGATGGGGTAAGCAGCGAAACGCGTGTTGGGAATCATCGCATGATCCGCTATGTCGGTCGCTGGTGAGGGGGGGTATTGGCGACGTACGAGTTTAGCAATAGGGATGGTGGTTCTCCGACGCGAGTCCAGGATCGTGAGGGAAGGCTGTGGTTTCAGTGCCTGGCCTGGCGAACCGAAATAGGGAGTTAAAGACCCAGGGTATGCTAGACGCCAGCTATATCGAATCGTTGCGTCGAGATATCGAGTTCGACGCAAACCTACGCGGCAAGTCATTTCATTTCAAAACCACGTGGGGGCTATTTTCCCCGCGCGAGATCGACGCGGGTACGCGTTTGCTCGTTGATCGCATCGAACTGGCCGAAACCGATCACTGCTTAGATTTAGGTTGTGGTTATGGGGCAATCGGTATTGCGCTGGCAGCCTGTGCGACGCGTGGCCAAACGATGATGGTTGACAAAGACTTTGTCGCTGTGGATTATGCTGAACGCAATGCTGCATTGAATGGTATCGCGAATGCATCCGCGAAGTTAAGTAACGGTTTCGATGGTTTGTCCGATCAAACATTCGATGTCATCGCATCTAACCTTCCCGCGAAGGTCGGCAAGGAAATGTTATATCTTTATTTCTACGATGCCCATTTGCGATTGCATCGCGGGGGACGTCTTTATGTGGTAACCATCTCCGGATTGCGGCGGTTTATCGAACGTAACTTCCTGGAGTTTTTTGATAATTACACCAAAGTGAAACAGGGCAAGGACCATACGGTTGCGCTTGCCGTGAAACAATGACCCAATGACCGCTACCACGTGGGTAGCGAGCTGTTTGCATCGATCGTTGCCGGATTTGATGTTGCCTCCAGCTGGTGGGGCGAAGTGCACGGGAGCTGTTCGAGAACATTGGCCACGATTGATAACAAGCAATCCTTCGAACGTCTAGTCCTAGCTTGTTCAGGGGTGTATTCCTTCCAACGCCGCGCCGGCACGATCTCAGGCACGATAAAATGAGCATCGATCTCTCGGAATATCAAGATTTTCTCACGGCGGCTGACCCCGTCGTCCGAGATACCTTTGAAGCTAATTTCCACGAGGCCAATCGGGTGATGAGTCCGCGTGGCGTGCATAACTACTTGGAAGGTGCACGCGCATTGACTGAACTTGGCCGGGGTAGTAGTTTGGTCGTCATCTTTCTCAATGAGACGCCGGCTGTTGCCAAGGAGGTTGGCGAGGAAGTCATTCCGGACATCGTTACCGGTGCCATGAAACTGGCATCCATGGTCAGTGGCGAGATCATTGGCTTGTTGTTCGGCAGCTTGCCGACCGCGGCGCGGCGACTCGGAGATCCCGATCTGCTGCGGCAATACCTCCAACTTATTCATCATCTGTCGGCGCGTGCACCCCGTGGGCTGCGGCCCATGCTGTCGCATTTGGACGACCTGTTAGCAAAACTGACTCTCGGTGGATTGCGACGCTGGGCCATGTGGGGTGCGCAAGCCCATGGTCGAGACTTCGAGGCACTGTCTGCCTACTTCGCGCTGGCATCTGCCGATAGCCGCAAGGTGTTGCAATCGGAGCGGCGGGGCACACTGTTTATCGACAGTCAGCGAAAACTGAATTTCTATCTGCGTGCTTTGTGGGGTCGGGATTTCTTTATGCGGCCAACCTCTGGCGACTACGAATCCCAGGAAGGCCTAAGACCGTACATCGAAGGCGGGTTCATTCATGTTCCGGATGCCTATGATGACATTGGTGAGGTGACTGGTACCGAGTTGTATCGGGCGGCTTGTGCGCATGCCGCGGCGCATATCCAGTACATGCGCGAACCGATCTCGGCCGAAACCTTAAATCCTGCGCAGATGTTTTTGATCGGTTTGTTCGAGGATGGACGGATCGAAAATTGTGCAATTCGAGCGTTTCCGGGGCTGAAAAAGCTTTGGCTGCGTCTGCATGGTCTGGTGCTCGCGCAGAGTACAGCCCTACAAGTGCCGGTGCTTGGACGCTTGGAGCGGTTGAGTCAAGCGTTGTTGGACGCCGACGAGCTCACCGATGAGGCGGATCCCTTTGTCATCGAACTGGCCAACGCCTTTCATACGCGGTTTGCTGCCGAGGGGAGTTCCGGCAAACTGTCTTGGTCGTTGGGAGTGGCACTGTACCATCGGCTGCGGCAAGAGGGCGACTTACCCAGTTTGCGGGTATTGGAATCGATACGCATTCCCTATCGTGACGATAATCGTTACCTCTGGGAATTCGCCGAGCAAACCTGGACGTCGGCGGAAATGGTTCCGCCGTTAGAGCATCAAGTGCGGCGAAACGTTAGCTTAATGGAGATGGTCAACGAACTCGATGTGGAATTCGCTGGGGATGATGCACAGGAAGTTTGGACGTTGTCGAGCGAGTTCTTCCGAGACGGTGACACCGACGGTGTGTCGATGAATCAGCTCGAGGGGAAAGAGCCTGTCAGCGAACCGTATCACTACCCGGAATGGGATTACACCGTTCAATTGTATCGGCCAGATTGGACTGCCGTGCTGGAACGGCGACAGCCGAAAGGCGATCCGGCTCTCCTGGCGCAAGTATTGGATGAATACAAATCGGTCGCCTCGCGCATTCGTCACATCATCGATGCGTTGATTCCGCAAGGCATGATACGGCAGCGGCGGCAAGAGAATGGTGATGAAATCGATCTGGATGCGGCGATTCATGCCATGGTGGATTTGCGCATGGGGCGGGTGCCGGACCCGCGTATTAGTATCCGAATTCATCGCCAAACTCGGGATCTTGCCGTGTTGGTGCTGTTGGACCTGTCTGAATCGACCAACGAAACCTTGGCTGGCAGCGATCGCTCGGTACTGCAGCTGACCCGCGAGGCGTGTACCTTGCTGGCCTGGGCCATGAACGGAATCGGTGATCCCTTCGCGATTCACGGTTTTGCCTCCGATACCCGACATGACGTACAGTATTATCGTTTCAAGGATTTCGATCAGCCCTTTAACGATCACGTCAAAGCCCATCTGGCCGGTATGCAAGGTGGCTTGTCGACGCGTATGGGCGCTGCTATGCGCCACGCCGGCACGTTCCTTGGCAAACAGCCTCAACAGAAAAGGCTGCTGTTGCTGGTCTCCGATGGCGAGCCGGCCGATATCGATGTCCGTGATCCGCAGTATCTGCGCCACGACGCGAAAAAAGCCGTCGAGGAGCTCGGCCGCAACGGCATTATGAGTTATTGCTTGACCTTGGACCCGCATGCCGACGAGTACGTCAGTCGGATTTTTGGTGCGAACGGCTACACCGTCGTTGATCACGTCAATCGTCTACCGGAAAAACTGCCAACGTTGTTTGCTGCGCTGACCCGCTGATCGTCGGACCGAACGAGACTGGAAAATCGACGCGGAAGCGGGCGCTGGGACTTTTGATCAATCAACTCGACAGTTCTAAGTCCGGCGATGTCAAGGATATCGCTCCGGTGGACCGCGATGGCGTTGGTCCCGAGGCATGGATCGAAGCGCTCGTGCAGGGCTCCCGTGTGCAGATAACGTTGGATGACAACCTTGCGGTGGCGTCCCGGTCCGGTCACCGTGCCTTACGCCAACCTCATTGGTGGGGCGCAAGAGCAGAGCGGCTTGGCTTGTCGGCTGGCCGCTGCGATGTTGGTTGCCGATGCCGGTGGTGTGCCGGTACTACGCGATGCCACGCTTGGCTACAGTGACCCGGAAGCCTGCCTCGGCTCGGTGCAATGATCGACTACACTGGACGGTACGCACAAATCGTCTTCCTGACCTGCCAACCCGAGCGTTTCGCCGGTGTCGGCACGGCCGAAGTTTATCGCCTCAAGCGCTGACGGTTAAACTAGCCAGCCGTATCAATACGACACAAAAAGGCACGTCAGCGCTAGGCGCAAACGATCATCCTTGTACGTTTGAAATGTCCGGCAGAACAACGTTGGCGACTTTGTTCCATTGATCATCTAACTCGCCGGTGTCCCATGGTGCTTGCCCAACCTACCAGGGCCAAACCTAGACCCATTAGTGCAAGCGTACCCGGTACGGGCACCTGTTCAGCTGTGATGGCTAGCGAAAGCTGACGCGTGGTTGTTTGATCTTCGGGAGTAACAAACCCAAAACAACCTGAAGACATACCCAAAACAACGCACTGGGCATTATTTAGGGCTGCCAATGTCGGCAATCCAATGTTGAGCGAATACTCAAAATCGCCCAAAACAAAGGATTGAACAATGGCACCTTCACTCAACTCGAGACCTTGAGTGTTGCTCAAACCGAAGAGGTCTCGACACGGCGTGTTTGGGTTATTATCACCGCAAATGGCCGTGCTTCCCGGACCTTTGTAGTCATTCCGTGTTTCCAGGAAATCGATACCAAAATCCAATGCGGGAATCTGCCATTCACTGCCGTCGCTTGGGGTCAAGAAAAGCACGCTCAACAAGCTGGCAGAGTCCAGATAGTCGCCGAAGGATACGGGTTCGTTGCGATGCTGGATGGTGTATGTATTAACTGACGCTCCGTTGGTTTGTAACGATCCAGCTGATTGCCCGGGATTCCCGGTACCAGTTGAGTCGAGGATATCGAGTCCACTGCGGTTACCGGTTCCGACCCAGTCCCCTCTAATACACCGACCAGACAGGACGAAACCAGTACATTCTCGAGACGACCACCCCCAGTTAAGGGTAGTGAAATAGTCGTCGTTGACCGTCGGTATTGTGCCACCGCCGAGAAGGTCTATATCGCCATCGTTCTCCGACAACCAAGTATTGTTGTTGATGGCTTCCAAACGCAATGAGGAACCCCCTGGGCCTGGGTCTGGGCCGATTGCGTAGAATCCTGTTTCAATTCGAAAGTCCCAATCTTCAATCAGCGCAGCGTTGGCTTCAATCAGCGCAGCGTTGGCCCATGAACTTGCCAGGACGATAACAACTGTGACAAAAACCGTCTACTCCCCGAAAATCAGTCATTGTATGGACCTCGTTACTCGTTATGGTCGGCATTTGGTTAACTTCAGATTGACCAAAGCAATACCCATGCCAAACTAGGGTTTATCTATCGATCAATTAGTTAGCAGTTTTCTAAGGCAAGATGGACGCATGTTGTCAGTATTTCCGACAAATCGCAAGGAGGTTCCGGCGTGATCCTCGGGAGCCAGCATCAGTTTCTCGTTGCTTTCCCAACAATGAAAACGTCTCGGGTTAGGGTCCAACGGGATTGATTGAGGTCGATTGCAAGGGTAGCGTAGAAGCGTAGGTGATGAATCGGGAAGGGTACGACATGCTCTGCCGACCGTCATATTAGTCCATTCACGCTTCCTAGAGATTGAAACGATGAACAATGCTACTGTGATTCGCGTTGCGAGCGGTTACCGAGCAAACGGACCCAGGTTGTGGACTTCCGTTTTTCTTGGTGCCCTCATGATGGTCACCCTTGCCGCCTGTGGACCGAATTATTCCGACAGCGAGCACGTTGAGCGTGCCCGCCAGTTTCAAGCGCAAGGGGATATCAAGGCCACCGAGGTGGAGCTTAAGACCGCGCTTCAGAAAAACCCGAGCAATCTGGACGCGCGTTGGTTGCTCGGCCAATTGTATGTCAGCCAGCAACAATGGGAAGCCGCGCTCAAAGAGTTGACCCGGGCCGAGCAACTGGGATTGGCTTATCGTGAGATCGCGATTCCGCTTGGACGCGCGCTGTTGGGACAAGGCGAGCATGAGCAGTTGCTTGAACGCGTTGATGTGACGGCAATCGACGATGCGAACGCACAATCGGTTCTGCATGCCTTGCGCGGGCGCGCTTACTCCGCGCTTGACGATTTGCCGGCCGCTAGAGGCGCCTTTGCCGCCGCCTTGCGCTTGGATGAAGACAATGTCAATGCCAAAGTCGGCAAAGCGTGGACGTTTGCTCTGGCCGATGAATTGGATACCGCCAAAGCCGAGCTGGAACGCATCTTAGCGCAACATCCGGATGCGGGTGAAGCATGGCGATTGAAAGGCGATATCGAAGCGGCGACAAACCAAAGCAGTGCGGCGGTCGAATCCTATTCGAAAGCACTTGAGTATGGCGAGAACAGTCGCGACCTGTTGTATGTGCGGAGTCTGGAGTTGATCAGTCTCGGTCGCCTCGAGCAAGCGACTGAGGACCTGAACCAACTAAAGCGCTGGGGCAAAACCCCACAGCTGCAATACGTCGCCGGCTTGATCGCGTTTCAGAAGAAAGACGACGATGCGGCTTACCAACACTTGATCGCGGTGCAGGACTACGCCGACCAGCTACCGGGTCTGAATGCTCGTCTCGGGGTGCTGCATTTTGTCCGCGGCGAGTACGAACAAGCGGTGGCGAGATTGCAAGGGGGCTACAAGAATCGGCGCATGCCTGAATCGCTTGAGCGCATCTTGGCGTTGGCGTGCTTACAGATTCAAGATTACGTGTGTGCAGAGCGCAGTCTGCGTGGCGTCTTGCTAAGCGATCCGGATGATCCGGTCACCCTTACGTTGCTCAGCGAAGTGGCATTTCCGCAAGGGAAAAGCGCGGAAGGCGTGAGCTACTTGCGCAAAGTCGTCGCCCAAGCCCAGGATTCGGCACCCGCACTGGTGAAACTCGGGCAGGGATTACTGCGTGCGGGCGAGGACAAGGAAGCGGTCGAGGTGCTCGAACAAGCACGCGGCATCGATCCAACCGACCCCTCGGCCACCCAGCGCCTGATCATGGCGCACATCAATGCGGGCCGGCTGGATCAAGCCCTCGATGTCGCTAAAGCTTACACCAACGATTCGCCGCAAGACCCGGTTGCCCATAACTTACTCGGGCTGGTGTGGTTGGCGCGAAATGAGTCAGACGCGGCGCGCCAACGTTTTATCGCGGCAATGGGTTTGGAACCCGGTTTCCCGCCGGCCGGGACCAATTTGGCAATGCTGGCCATGAAAGCCGAGGATCTGGACCAGGCGATGGCCTATGTCGAGGAGGTCCTCGAGCACCACCCCGTACATGTCGATACGCACCTGCTGCAGGCCGAGATCGCCGGACGCCAGCAGAATCTAGCCCTAGCGGAGACCGCATTGCGTCAAGCCGTCGGGCTCGCACCAACGGCGCTCAAACCGAAGTTGGCGCTGGCACGATTGCAACTCCTGCGGCAGCACCCGACGGATGCGGTTGCCACCCTGTCCGATGTCAAGGAAACCGACATCCACAACCCGGAACGGTTAGCCGTGTTAGGCAATGCCCATCTGCAAGCCGGACAGGCCGAGCAAGCGATAAAGGTGTTTGAGCAACTGGTCTACGTTCAAGCAGATTCGGCATCGGCCCATCAGTTATTGGCGCAGGCGCGGGCGGCGACGGGGGATGCCGACGGAACGCGCGAGGCGCTGAATGCCGCGCTGGCTGCGGATCCGACGCATTTTGCGAGTCGGTTGGCGCTGGCGCGGTTGGATCTGCAACAGGGCAATATCGACGCGGCGGATGATGGCGTACGGCGATTGCTCAATCGCTACCCGGAATCGCCGCTGGTTTGGGGACTACAAGGGCAGTTGGCCATGCGCCGTGGT
>CAZWQC010000040.1:0-2541 GCA_964635785.1 uncultured Ectothiorhodospiraceae bacterium | reverse complement strand
GGCCAGCGAGAAACAGGCAAGCGATCGTGGTTGGATGCTCGGACTGGCTTCTGCGCAGCGGGCTGCGGGCAATGCGAATGCGGCCGTTTCGACCGTGCAGGATTGGTTGACGACGCATGCGGGCGATCCCGTCGCGTTGCAGGCACTGGGCAATCTCGAAATGGAGCGAGGTAATGAGCGGGCGGCGATTAATGCCTACCAGGCGCTGGTCGAGCACGATGATTCCGATGTGGTGGCCTTGAATAACTTGGCTATAGGAAACCGGTGCGCCAAATCGGGTGGACGGCACGGAAAAACTCGCCACTCAGGAGGATATAGGCCAGGTTCCGCGAACATGCGTGGCGATGCCATCGGAACCCCAGGTGGATCACGATCAGGCGACGTGCCGACGGGGGCGTAAGGTACGCGGTGCGTACCCTACCTGGCTTCTTAACTCAACACGCGGGTTGCGAGGGATAGCCGATCAGATAGGTGATGCCCACCGGCAACGGGCCGATGCGTTCGATTCCGATGTCCCAGATGTAGTGTTGTCTGCTGCCGAGATCCTTCGTCATGTCGCGGAGTTCGTCGACAGTGTAGGTCCGCAGGCAGGAGACGATGCCATCGAACATCACCGCAAGCGGGATGGCCGGAATCAGGTAGGTCCAAAACAACCGAGACCAGCGAAACGGACGGATGAACGGGGTGGCGAGCAGCACCAGCAGGGGGGTGAACAGCATGTAGAGCAGTAAGAGCGGATGGCGCTGGGTGGACTCGAACACCGCAATACCTTGATCCTTGGCGACTGCGTCGGCGAGAATCGCGCGCGCCTGTTCCGGGCGGAAATGATGGAAGGACGAAAAGAGCGTGCGGAAGCCATCGAGTGACGCCGGGACATCAGTGGCGCTGATGGGTTCGGCGATAATCTTGATCTGATCTTTTGCGCCAGCTTGCAGTTTCTGGAGCGCGGAAACATTAGGATAGAGATCCGTCAACCAGAGATGTGCTTGACTGGTTCGCAAGACATCAAGATCGTGGCGCAACCGTTTCCAGGGACCACCGCCACCCGAACAAAGATCGATGATTTTGCGCACCTGCCTATGCCTGAAAACATCGTTCAAACGTAGTCTGATTGGTGCGTAGAGGTGTGGCACAACGACCACGAACTCTAAGAAATCAGTAATGCCATCGCGAATACCCGCTGGCAACATAGCTGAATCTTCAAGTTCGATAAAGTGGATTCGTCGCACGGGTTACCTCTCAACAATAACAAAAACCCCGCAAATGCGGGGTTAAATGCCGTTCAAGGACTATTATGAGTTAGCGCTTCGATTTGTTACGACGCAAAGCCGTACCTCCTAAACCAGCTAACCCGATACCCAACAAGGCGAGCGATGCCGGCTCAGGAATAGGCTGCGTTGCGCCTACAATGTCCTGGGAACCGGTCGCAATTACCTGATCTAGTCCCATGTTGTTTTTGAAAAAGCTTGTAACATTAACAGTTGGATCAGTGAATCCGAACCCAGCCGCGCCTGCATCAATCGCAACCTGTTCCACAAACGTGGCGGAAGGAATCGGTGAGTTGTTGAGACCATTAAGATAATAGTTGACGACGCTGGAAGATCCTTGAAAGTCAGCGTAACCGCCTAAGAAATCGGGGATTGTGTTGGTGTCAAAATATGGCTCTACAGGAAGCCCCAACGGTTTGACATCCATCATAAAATTACCACTGGTTAGACTCGCCGAAGTAGTGCCAGTTGTTAAGCTAGCACCAAGCAAATCGAGGAAAACATGACCAGTTAATTGCATCCAAAGAGCACCATCAGAAGCAGTTGTGCCGTTGGAAATGGAGAAGTTTCCTGGGCTATCAACGTACAGCGATATCTCGCCACCAGTAAAGGCTAAACGAGATAGCGAGCTTTGAGCTTCGTCGATGAGAAAGTTTGAGAAAGAGTAGGTCAGCTCACATCCAGGGCAGATTTCGGTATAAGGATCATTGTTGAAACTATCGATAAAGCCCCAGCCTGACAGATTTCCGGTAGTCGTATCAAAAATTTGGGCGAAGGAGCCGGAATCGAACTGATTCGTGACGCCAGGCTCGAAGACAACGCCACCTACATTGATTGAACCGGCATAAGCCACCGGTGCCGAAAGAGCCAGCAGCGTCGCCGCGCCAAGGAGAGCTTTCTTGAATTGTGTCATGGTCGTGACCTCGATGAAGTTAAAGTGAAATTACAGAGCGGGACTGGCTGATCTGCCATCGTGCCGCTTCGGTAATTTGCAATGCAAAGCCTGGGCCATAATGTGATCTTGTTGTGCAACAACATGATTTTAAGAGTATTTATTGATGCGGCACGGTTGTGGCCGGAGCGAGTTGGACAGCGCAGGATGGCGGGGTGTTAAAGATTCTGACAAAGCCGTCACCTGGCACTTGAAAAGGACACCCAGTGCGCCGGGCGAAGCCGGCGCCAAATCAGGAGGTGAAAGTCCTCCAGGCGGAAAGGGCTAGCAACCCACCGTCGCCCCGAGTCATGGGCCGGTGATCGCAAGGTCTCCGGTTAA
>CAZWQC010000039.1:0-12429 GCA_964635785.1 uncultured Ectothiorhodospiraceae bacterium | reverse complement strand
ATAGCCGACTTGGGCGATTGAGGAATAAGCCAACAAGCGCTTCATGTCGTCTTGCGCAATCGCCTTGAATGTCGCCACGATCGACGTCAGCACACCGGCCCAGGCAAGAAGATAGCCGGCGGCTGGCCCATTGAGAAACCGTCCGATCAAACTCGTCAACTCATGCGGGAACAACATAATCAACACGATCATCGCGTAAATACCCATCTTCGACATGACCGCCGCGAGAAACGGACTAAAATCATCTGGCGCATGGTCGTAACTGCGCGGTACCCAAAAGTGCAGCGGAAGGTTCCCGACTTTGATCAGAAACGCCAACCCGAAGAGCACGAAGAGCGTCATTTCTTCGAAGGTACCCAGCGCTTGTGCCGGCTGCATCAGAAACTCGCCGGTCAGCCGATAGAACATTAAAATCCCGGCCAGCAGAAAAAACGCCGACGCAAGATTGAACAGGATATACGATTGTGCCGATTCCAACGTTGTTCTTGGCGAGCGTAGGAGCAACAGATAACTACTCCACGTCATGACCTCCCAGCCGATGAAAAAGCTGACAAAGTCTCCGGCAAGCAAGATGCACTGCATACCCGCAAGGAGTATCACAAACAACACATAACTCGGCCAATCACCCGGGCGGCGAACCATCGGCAACGCAACCAAAGGCGCACCCAATGCGAGCAATAACAGAAAGAACGCGGAGGTTGGATTCAGGCCAAATTGCAATATCACGTCGCCGAACAAGGTCCACTGATAATGGCCGGACCAAGTCAGCAAAGTGAGTGCTGGACTTAGCGAAAAAACAAGGAAAATCGTTCGAATCGATAGGCTCATCGTGGTACTCCGAGCACACTATCAAGCATCGCTGCCCGATCTAGAAAAGCGTCGGCACCGTGCACCAAGTACGGCTGCAAAATCCACGGTACGATCCCCAACAAGACAATCAAACCAGCCAGAACGACTAACGGCAGGTATTGCCATTGTCGTACGCTTGGCCCATTCGTCATCACCTCGCCAGGGCCATAAAACACCTTGATCCAACGAAAATAATAACCCGCCTCCAACAATGCAGCGAGCAAAATCAGAGCGATCGGCCAATAGACCTCCACTTCGGCAAAGCCTTTCAGAATCCAAAACTTGCTGACGAAACCACTTAATGGCGGCAAGCCCAACACGGCGATACTTCCCAACACGAATAAGCCCGCCGCCAACGGCATGGTACGGCTGAGTCCGTTTAATCGCTCCAAACGAGCGCTCGCCATCCGCCGAATGATTACCGCGGCCAACAGGAACAACAACAACTTGACCAACGAGTGGTTGACCATGTGGAACAACGCACCGGTCATCACCGTGCTCGTCTTAGCCCCCAGTGCCAACGTGATCAAACCGACCTGGCCCAAAGACGAGTAGGCCAACATTCGACGCATGTCCTGTTGTTGCAATGCCACCGTTTCCGCAACGATCATGGTGGCGGCCCCAAGTCCCATCAACCAGATCCGGGCGACATCCGGCTCGGCCAGGAGTACAAACAGCAAATGAAACGTCACGAACAAGAAGGCTTTGACGACCACACTGGAAAACAATGACGCCACCACGGGGTCGCTGCCTTGGTAGACACCCGGCACCCAGAAGTTAAAGGGGAACAGCTCGGTCTTGATCCCAAGGCCTACCAGCATCAATAAACCGATCAGAATCTGCTGGGTACTCGGTATGGTGTCAAAGCGTTCGCCGATGGCCGCTATATTCAATGTTCCGAGATCGACATAGATCAGTACGATTCCGAACAGGAAGAAAATCGCCGCGACCGAGCCGACAATGAGGTATTTCAGGCCTGCTTCCAGTCCTGGCGCATCGCGTTTCGCCGCTGCCAACGTGTAAGCACTCACACCGGCGATCTCCAAGAACACGTAGAGATTGAAGATGTCCCCGGTCAACACCATGCCGTTACAGCCGACAATCAATAACAACAACAGAACAAAAACCCGTCGGCCATGTAACGCACGGTCGCCGTTGTCGCGTTCAAGCAGCAAAAACAGCGAGACGACGGCACCGGCGAAATTGAACAACCCAACCAACAGCAACGATGCCGCGTCCAAATGCAGATGAATCCCTAGCGGTGGTGCGATGACAATCGTTTCGAGTATTGGCGCAACGTTGACTTGTGGCGAAAACCACACAGCCAATCCGAACAATCCGGCATGGACTGCGAACAACACGGGTAGCAATACTTTTCCACGCGCCCAAAGCGGCGAGAGAAACGCAAAAAGTAGTGGAATGACGACAAACCAAACCGGCGTCAGCTTCAAAACCATCATTGATCTTGCAACCCTGTCATCCGGGCCGTATCGCAGCAATTGGTCAACCGATGGTACTGAATTGCGAAGCTGACGCCTAACGCCAACACCGCCATACCGATCACGATGGCCGTCAGTGTCAATGCCTGCGGCACTGGATCCGCCATCCCTTGAAATGCCGTCAAACCATCACTTGCGATCGGAACCGTTTCACCAGGCGTTGTCGCCAACCCAATAAACAACACATAGACGGCCAGTTCCATTACGGCAAGACTGACAAAGACTTTGAGAATATGCCGCTTGGCCAACAGACCGTATAATCCCGTAAAGAACAGCCCAGTACTCCCCACAATGAAGATGCCGTGCACCACGTCCGGCCGATCGAAAAAATCAAGCATCGTGCGTTATCTCCGCCTCGGTGTCGTCTTGTCGTTCCAACATGTCTTGGAAGATCGCGGATACCTCCGCACCCACTTTGATACCGACCAAGATGTAAATCAGCGGGATGACTCCGGCACTGATCAAGTGCCCCATCGCCACGACGGGATGCGGTAGAAAGTTACCCAAGAATGTCGAGGTCCCGACCAGAGTCATCCCGAGCAAGCCGAATATCACGAAACCACCACCCGAGCCCGATTCAAGCCAACCCAGTCGGGCATGATTCAACCTGAATCTGGCATCGCTCAACATGCGTAAAAAGAATGCCGTTGCAATAATGACACCGCCTTGAAATCCACCACCGGGCGACAGATGCCCGTGAACAATGATGTAAACGCCGAGCAGGAGTAAACTAGGGAACAAGAGAGCCACCCCTGTCATCATCATCTCGTTGGGCGTTTCGCCGGCGCTGTCACCGGACGCTGGTATTTGTCGACCGGCTCCAAACATCAAGCCGATTCCCGTCGCGGCAAGGAACAAGACGGTCACTTCACCCAACGTATCGAAGCCACGGTAGCTCACGACAACGGATGTCACTGCATTCGCCGAGGCGGTTTCCTGGTTCCGGGCAAGCAGGGCATCACCAACCGTGTCGGTCAACGCCATCGTAGCACCGGGCAGAATAACGACCCAATGCAACCACAACAGCCAACCACAAAGAAGCATTAAGAGGAGTGGTTTGACCCGGATGCGTTTGCGCAACGGCTGTGTGTTCATCTCTGCTCCTTCGTTTCAAACCGGCCGACTTGACGAACGCCCATCAGCAACACAAAACTGCCGGCGGCAACACCAATCGCCGCTTCGGTCAACGCAACATCCGGGGCCTGTAATAGAAGAAACTGTCCGACGGCACCAAGGCTGACCAACGCCAAACCGATCACCGATTCCAACAAATCCGATGCAAAAATCGCCAGCAAAGCCCCACCAATCATCCACACAAACAACAGCAATACCAATACGCCGGTCATGCCGTGGTCTCCTTGCCAACCGATGTCATTTCGTGACTCGCTGCCTGGGACCGCAGATATTGACCATAACTGTCACAGGTCAACGCAACGGTGTCGGTGCCGGTGCGATAAGCAGCCCGAGCTAACACCGACGCGCTCAATGGATTCGTGGCCAGGGTAAAAACCGCAAGCAAGATAAACTTAGGCGCCCATGGTGGATAAACGAAGGCGGCGCCGATCAGAACCAATAGCGAGCCCAACGTCGTCGCTTTCGTTCCGGCATGCATTCTCGTGAAAAAATCCGGCATACGAATCAGTCCAAGACCGCTCATCCAAAAGAAAAACACACCACTGCCGATGAACACGTAACCAAGATAATCCATCACATTACACCCCTTTCTCCAGAAAGCGCCCAAACAAGATCACCCCGGCAAACCCAACCATCGCAAACACGACTGCGACATCGAGATAAACGCTTCGCTCATACACCAACGCAAGCAGGGCAAATAACGCCACCAAGAGAATCGTCAGGGCGTCTAGCGCAAGAATCCGATTGGCGGCATCGGGTCCCCTAAAAAATCGGTACAAAATCATGACAATCGGCACGGTAAGCAGGAATACGAAGAGGCTCAACATAACTTGTGACCTTGTCGAGAAAACATCGGTAGGATAATCGCTCAATGTGACAGTAAAGTATCAGGGATGCCGCCGGCGGTTGTCACACCACCGGCGCGGCGGTACGGCCTCGATGACCGAGGCCTTCTCGATTTGGAGCAGCAACGCCCCGGCTGGACGGCAGTTAACCGCTGGCGCGAAGACGACGCCCGCGTTCGACGAGTTCGTCGATGAGCGGCGACAAGATGACCTCCATGGCCAACCCCATCTTTCCACCCGGTACCACGATCGAATTTGGTCGCGACATGAAGCTATCGTGCAGCATACTCAACAAATAAGGGAAATCGACACCATACTTTTTCGGCTGGCGGAAACGAATCACCACAAAGCTTTCGTTTGGGGTTGGAATATCACGGGCGATAAACGGATTGGAGGTGTCCACCGTCGGCACGCGTTGAAAGTTGATATCGGTCAGGGAAAACTGCGGCGTCAGGTAGTTCACATAATCGGGCATACGCCGCAGGATCGTATCAACGATCGCCTCCGCCGTGTAACCGCGCTCGGCCGCATCACGGTGAATCTTCTGGATCCACTCGAGATTGATGATCGGTACGACACCAACACCGAGGTCAACATGTTGCGCGACGTTGGTGTCGTTGGTTGCCACCAACCCATGCAATCCTTCGTAGAACAGCATATCGGTCCCACCTGGAATATCTTCCCACGGTGTAAACTCGCCTGGTTTCGCGTTCGTTCCCAGCCTTAGGTTGTGAAAATCAGCTTCGTCTTGATTGTGCAGGTAGTAGCGCTTTTTTCCCGTACCCGTTTCGGCATAGCTACGGAAGGTTTCTTCCAGTTTATCGAACACGTTGGCCGATGCGCCAAAATGACTGAAATTCCGACCTTCGAGATCAGCCTTTTTAATTTCCTCACGCATCTCCATCCGGTTGTAACGGTGATAGGCGTCACCTTCGATGGTCGAGGCGGTGATCTCTTCTCGTCGTAGAATGTGTTCAAACGCGTTCTTGACGGTGCTCGTGCCAGCCCCGGACGAACCGGTAACCGCGATAATCGGATGTTTATCGGACATATCTGTACTCTCCTCGCTGCTAGATTCCAGGTCGCGGCAACACAGGCAGGTGCGGCACCGAATCGGTTCCGCACCTGCCTGGCCGCTGTGGCCCACCAGATGGGCTGCGCTAAGTGTAACGAGGCTGCAACACGTTGCGAAGTCTTGGAACCCTTTCCTAATCGAAAAAGACCATCGTCATCCGGGTTTCGACAATCCCTCGCAGCGATAGTGATCGTTAGAAAACGGGCTCACCCACCGGTTGTGCCGACGTTATCGCCGGCCAAAGCGAACCTCGACGACCGATGCACCGATCACAGCGGCAACAGTCACGACCGTGTCTTAATCGGATCCCCGAACACGGCTAACCCGCGAGCTTGCGTGCGATCGTTTGCGGTAAGACCTGTGCCGCGCGATGAATCGCTGGGTGGTAATACTCGTAGCGATCGCATTCGGCGGCGGCTTGCGCTTCCCGAACGAAATTCAAGTCCGCGCCGTTGGTTGCGATGGAAACGCTCCACCAACCTGAAGGGTAGGTTGGCTGGGGAAAGTGGAACAGTTTCACCGTTTCGAACCCGGCTTCTCGCATCGCGCGATGCATGGGTCTGATAACCGAGTCGATGTGAAAGAACGGCGATTCGCTTTGCTGCACCAACAACCCATGACCTCGTAGTGCTCGCCGGCAATCGCCGAAGAACGGCGCTCGAAACAGACCCTCCGCGGGACCGATCGGATCGGTGCTATCGACGATGATCACATCCACACTGCCGGTTGGCACGTTTGCCAACCACTCGATGCCATCACCAAAAACCAACTCGGCGCGAGGATCGTCATTGCTGGCACACAGTTCGGGAAAGTACCGTTCACTGTGGCGAGTCACGGCCTCGTCGAGTTCGACTTGGGTGACTCGCTCAACAACATCATGGCGCAACACCTCCCGTAGTGAACCGCAGTCGCCGCCGCCAATGATCACCACTTGCTGTGGCCTGGGATGAGAGTAAAGCGCCGGATGCACCAACATCTCATGATAGATATAGTTATCGCGACTCGTTAACATGATGCAGCTGTCGATCATCATCGCATGACCGAACTTGCCCGTGGCGTAGACTTGGATCCGTTGGTTTGCGGTTTGCACATCCGCGAGGCATTGGCTATCTAACAATGAAAACGCGGTACCGCATTCTCGGCAAACTTCGGTAAACTGCTGCGTGTTGGTTTCGGACATCTAGGCTCTCCGGGAAATCGTGGCGGTGACTGGGTGGACGACCCTCGCTTGGCACGGCGCAATTCGCAGAATTTGGACTCCAGCGGTGTTTGAAGAATGAAAAACGGCGTAGTATAGCTGACTTTGATCGGTAATGGAAAATCAACGCAACCTTCCACGACTTCTTTTCGCCAATTGGTATTTGCATCTTGATATCTGAAGATCAGTGGTCCACGACCCGCTCTGCCGAACTCTACAATATCGATGGATGGAGTGATGGCTATTTCCGGATTGGCGAAGACGGCCATGCTACCATGCAACCGGCCAACATCTCCGCACATCCTGGTATCGATCTCTATCGTCTGGCGCAAGAGATCAAAGCCGCTGGGCTTGAGCTTCCAGTTCTAGTCCGTTTCCCGAACATCTTGCATCATCGCATCGATTGGCTTTGCGATGCTTTCGATCTAGCCTGCAAACAACAAGACTTCAGGGGTCGCTACACCGCCGTATACCCGATCAAGGTCAACCAGCAACGAAGTGTCATCTCTCATATCCTAGCGCATGGTGGCACCCGCGTTGGCCTAGAAGCGGGCAGCAAACCCGAATTGCTTGCCGTGCTCGGGTCAGCGCCACCGGGCAGCGTGATCGTCTGCAATGGCTACAAGGATGCCGAGTATGTTCGGCTCGGGTTGATCGGCAAGCGACTCGGGCATCGGCTTTATCTGGTAATGGAAAAACCCTCTGAGCTTGACACCATTCTCGAGCAGACTCAAGCCCTTGGCATCGAGCCGTTACTCGGATTAAGGGTACGTTTAGCATCCTTGGGATCTGGCAAATGGCAAAACTCCGGTGGTGAACACGGCAAGTTCGGTTTTACCGCCGCTCAAGTCGTCACTGCAATCGAGCGATTGCGTAGCGCCGATCACCTTCGTAACCTGCGTTTGTTACACTTCCATATGGGGTCACAGATACCGAGTGTCCGTGATATCCGCCGTGGGGTACAGGAAGCGGCACGTTGGTATGCAGCACTTTATCGTCAAGGCGCGCCTATTGATGTGTTCGATGTCGGTGGTGGCCTCGGGGTGGATTACGAAGGCAGCCGATCGAGGCATTATTTTTCCGTCAATTACAGTATCAACGAATATGCCCACACCATCGTCCATCAACTTGCGGAGATTTGTCAGGAACTTGACTTGCCGCACCCAGACCTCATTTCGGAGGCCGGCCGTGCGATGACCGCACATCACGCAGTGCTGATCACACAAGTCGTGGATTGTGAGTACAACACCGATCCTAAACCTGTTACCGTACCAGAGGATGCGGAACCATCCATCGTTCACGAACTGTGGCGACTGTACCACAACAGCAGCGGTTTATCGTTGAGTGAACGCTATTACGAGGTCGCCCATTGGCTCGCCGAAGCACAGATTATGTTCAGTCACGGTTTACTCGATCTAACCTTACGAGCGCGGATCGAAGCGTTAGCGGTGGCGACCTGGCATGATATCGCCACACAACTGCAGGATTCCAATCGATTCTATGGCGAGATGGCCGACGAACTCCGAGAGCGATTGGCCGACAAATATTTTTGTAATTTATCTGTGTTTCAATCCATTCCCGATGTCTGGGGGTTAGACCAGGTGTTCCCGATTATGCCATTACACAGGCTCGACGAAATGCCTCGACAACATGCAACGTTGAACGATCTGACGTGTGATTCCGATGGTCAGATCCGATCGTATATCAACGGACCGACAACGGATTCAACCATCCGACTACACTGCGTAACCCGAACAGAACCCTATCTGCTCGGTATTTTCTTGATCGGTGCTTACCAGGAAATCTTGGGCGACATGCACAATCTGTTTGGTGACACGAATTCTGTCAACGTTGAAGTCGAGGATGACAATTACCGTTTGGTGGCAGCCGAGCATGGGGATACGGCCTTGGAAGTATTGCAATACGTGCACTTCGAACCGAAAGCCCTGATGGCCGAGTATCGTCGTAAAGTCGAGCGGGCCGGACTTTCTCCCGCTGCCGCTCGCAGTGTCTTGTCGGAGCTACAAGCCGGGCTTTCCGGATACACGTATCTCGATGCATGTTGATGCCAGTTGATTGCGTTACTTATCGCTACACAGGTGTTCCTGGTTTGTTACTATATCACTCAGTGTTAAAGGTTAGTTGGTCTAAATGGTCAACCATTGTCGCTGATCGCATCTGTCGTTTCGTCGTAGTTTATTTCGCAACCTTTGTATGATCTGGAAGCTTGGAGTAGGACATGTCAGATTCATCTGTCGATATCGAAAAACCTCGTCTCCTTGTCGTCGAGGATTCAGCCACGATGCGGATGGCCTTAAAGCGGATACTAAAAGAAGAGTATGACGTCGTTGAGGCCAAAGATGGCGAGTTAGGATGGGAAAAAATCACGCAGGATGACACATTGCGTGCGGTGTTCTCCGACCTCATGATGCCGAACAAGGATGGTTTTCAACTTTTGCACGATATCCGCAATTCCGACGATGAACGCATCAAGGACCTGCCCGTCATTATTATCACCGGAGCGGACGATGACGACGCCAAACGGTCCCAAGCGCTTGATGCCGGTGCCAGTGATTTTATTACCAAACCTTTCGATTCCTCGGAACTGCGGGCACGAGCACGAACTTACGTTAGATTAGGTGAACCGATGAAAGCACCAGAGGATGAGGCTGCGAGTAAAACAATCGATTCGGTTACCAGACTACCCAACAAGAACTATTTCGATCATCACGGTTCACAACAACTCGCTGCTGCGATCCGCTCAGGCGCCTCTCTATCCTTTCTGCGTATCAATATCGACCAATACGAGGAGCTTTTTCGTAAACGGGGACGGCGTGTTGCCGAAAAAATCGCTCAGTTTCTCGGTAAGTTGTTGCAAAGCAACGTCCGCACCGAGGATACGGTTGCTCGTTTGGGTCCAGATAAATTCGGCGTATTGATGTACGGCTGCGGTCACGAATCCGCTGAAGAGGTCGCTGAACGAATTCACCAACGAGCCGGAAAAACCGGCTTTCAGCTTGGTAACGATCGCTTCTCCATTTCCGTCACCGCCGCATTGATTACCCCGGATGTTGGCGTGCACATAACCTTTCAAGAGCTGTGTAAACGTTCTGAGGAGTGTCTTTATACAGCTATTAACGCGGGTGGTAACACCTTCGTTTCCGAGACTCTCAGTCTATCGGAACAAGTCGAACCAAACAACCAAGTTCCCGAACTCAGCCTTGATGAAGCGCTGGCCTTACTAGCCGCTGGCGATAACGCATTGGTAGACCGTGCTTTACCCGATCTGATCCGGCGGGTCATACCGCTATTGGAACGTGCGGATCGACAACTGCATCTTGGCGTCGGTTTCTTACTGGAACAATTTCGTAAAGCCGTCAGTTAATGCTGACTATTTCGTTTGACTATCGCAACATAAAGATTTTTTTAAACAACGTCAACACGTAGACAAAAACAGGGATTCATCGGTATTTCGACCCTAACAGACGCGATCCAATGACATCGACCGTTTTGATGCCTGGTGTGAATAGAATTCTATGCTAGCCATCGCGCCGCGTGTTTGCTCCGGAACAAGGCCATGTGTCACTCGACTCCCTTTACGACTTTTACCAAAACCACACAATTCATGCAACCTTTGATCGTGGGCGAAGTATTGTACGACATTTTTCCAGACGGTCGCCAAGTACTTGGTGGAGCACCGTTCAATGTCGCCTGGCACCTGCAGGGATTCGGCGCAACGCCGATCTTTATAACGGCCATTGCTGACGACACGCTTGGGCGAGGTATTTTAGCGGCAATGCATCACTGGAAAATGGACACCAACGGTGTTCGCGTGGTGCAAGGCTTCCCCACCGGTCGAGTCCAAGTCAAACCTGGCCCGAGCTATCAAATTTTGGCTGATCAAGCCTATGATTTAATTGACCCGCAACTCGTTACCGCCAATCGACAGAAGAATGCCATTCTGTATCACGGTAGCCTTGCCCTACGTAATCCAGAGACTCGGCAGCGCATTTTATCGTGGCGGAACCAGCTTGACTGTCCCGTATTTGTCGACATCAATGTCAGACCCCCTTGGTTCGACCGAAGTTGGTTGGCACCGCTGCTGCAAAACATTACTTACCTCAAACTCAATCATGAAGAACTTGGCTTGATAATCGGTCAAGCTATCTCCACGGTGGATGACGCTGCCGAGAAAGGCAACACTCTACTGAATCAATTCGGAATTGACCAACTTGTCGTCACCTGTGGCGCTCTTGGCGCCGCCATTATCAACCAAAAAGAAAGCCGAACATTGACGCCTGCACCCACCGCGTACCCTTTCATCGACAGCGTTGGAGCCGGGGATGGTTTCGCTTCGGTGTGTTTACTTGGATATATTTCCGGCTGGTCACTCGACACTGTTCTTGAACGCGAAAGCCTATTCTCTGCCCGCATTTGCAGTCAACGCGGAGCAACTACCGCCGACGACCGTCTATATGAGGAGGTCCTAGATGCCTGGGGAAATTCTTCAACACAGCCCTGCTAGCCAGGGGATACACCTTGCACTGATCAGTGTTCATGGACTGCTTATGAGTCGAGCGGCAGAGTTTTCTGCAGATAGCGATGCCAGCAATCAAAGCCGCTATGTTATTGAATTTACAAAAGCCCTGACGAAGCATCACCACGTTGCTCGAATCGACGTAGTCACTAGACAGATCATCGATAAGCGCTTAAGCGGCGACTACGCGCAACTGGAAGAACGACTCAACGACAAAGCGTCCATCGTGCGCATTCCCTTTGGGCCAAAACGCTATCTCCGGAAGGAGAGGTTGTGGCCATTGATGGACTTCTTTGTTGACCAAGCCTTGGCCTATTTTCGCCGTGCCGGCATTCCACACATTATTCACGGACATGGTGCCAACGGTGGTTTTGCTGGTGCGCAATTGGCTCGCTTGCTCGGTCTGCCGTTTGTCTATACCGGACATGAACTCGGTCGGGTCCATCGCCAACGTCTGTTACAACGGGGCGTTCCGGAGAACACATTGGAAAACCGCTATAATTTTTCTGCGCAAATAGAAGCAGAAGAGTTTGCCTTGGAGAGTGCTTCTCTCGTCATCGCTCATACGCGGGAAGAAGTCGAGCGGCATTACCAACTCTATCACAATCATGTACCCGACCGCATGGAGATTATTCCTCCGGGGGTTAGTACTGCTGATTTCCTTAACCCACCTGAACCCACGCATAGCCGTGCATTACAGTCATTATTGCAACGGTTTCTGAACCCATTTGACAAACCACTTATCGTCGCGATAAACCAACCGAACGACCATCAAAACATTGAAACACTCGTTGAAATCTTCGGTCGATCGGATGCGTTACGGCAACTGGCTAACTTGGTACTGATCTTAGGATCACGCGACGATATCCGCGAGATGTCACCGATCCAACGGCGCGTCATCCGCGACCTCTTTATTTTGCTCGACGTCTATGATCTGTATGGTTCCGTCGCCTACCCTAAACAAATCAACACTCGCGATCTTCCTGCATTATTGCATTTGGCCTCACAAACCCACGGTTTTTTGATGAGCTACAGTTTGACTGAAACGGTTGCCTTTCATATTGTCGAGGCTGCCGCTGCGGGATTACCCGTCGTTGCAACCGATACGGGATTGCACCGTGATATCCTCGCTAATTGCCGTCATGGTTTATTGGTCGATCCATACGATCACAATAATATCGAACGGGGTTTACTTCGGGTACTAACCGAACCAGAGAATTGGGCAATCTGGGCAAACAACGGCTTAACCAACGTCGGTCAGCATTATTCCTGGCAACATCATGTCGATCGAT
>CAZWQC010000038.1:1822-12530 GCA_964635785.1 uncultured Ectothiorhodospiraceae bacterium | reverse complement strand
AGGGGACTTACACCACGTCGTTTCTGTTGGACCAGGATATTTTGATCGATGCCGGGTCGGGTATTGGCTTGCTCACTGCCGCCGAAATGGCCAAACTGAAACACGTTTTTCTCACCCATTCGCATCTCGATCACATCTGTTTCCTCCCACAGCTGGCCGATAGTGCTTTCCCGGCGTTGGTTGAATATGGTGCTCTGCAAGTCCACGCTTTACCGGCGACCATCGAAGCGCTCCGAACGCATATTTTCAACCGGGTGATCTGGCCGGATTTTACCAAACTGCCGAACGCGGAAAATCCCGTCATGACGTTCGTGCCAATGCAGTACGGCGAATCTTGTCTTATCGATGGGCGTGAGGTGCTCATGCTCCCGGCGGAACATCCCGTCCCGGCGGCTGGCTACTTGTTGCGGGGGCAACGTGACGCCTTGGCTTTCTCAGGTGATTGTGGCTGTAACGATGTGCTGTGGGAGGCATTGAATCAGCAACCGTCACTGGATCATCTGCTGGTCGATTTGTCGTTCTTCGAAACCGATACCGAGCTGGCCAAGATTTCGGGCCACTATACCGGTCGGATGCTGGCAGAGGATTTGACGAAGTTACGGCATCGACCGGCGCTGTGGGCGACGCATCTTGCGCCGGGGTGGCACGATCAGCTCGTGCGGGAATGTCAGACATTCGTTAAAGATCGCGAGATTCGCCCCCTTTTGAGCGGGCAGGTGATTGAATTGACTTGAGCCGAATTGAAGGCGTGATGTCTGGTGTTATTGGTGCAGCGATCGCTAAGAGAGCCCGCGATGGTTTGCGGGAGGTGGGCGTCGGTTAGTTTCTGCGAGGTTAAAATCATCAATGGACGCGGTCAAGCGCTTACTGCAGCGGATCGAGCGACTCAATAGCATCGGTGCCGCGTTATCGGCCGAGCGTAACACGGATCGGTTGATCGAGCGTATCCTCCTTGGTGCAAAAGAATTAACGCGGGCCGAAGGCGGGACCATCTATATCAAACAGCAGGAGGAATCGCTCGCTTTCTGCGTGATGCTCAATGACTCGCTGGGTATTGCCTTCGGCGGTAGCAGTGGACGACCGGTACCGTTCCCCCCTTTGCCGCTCTATGACGAGCAAGGCCGGCCGAATCATCGTAATGTCGCGGCCTATGCGGCATTGGAAGATGTGACAGTGAATATTCCGGATGCGTATGAGGCGGAAGGTTTCGATTTTTCCGGAACCCGCGAAATGGACAATAAAAACTGCTATCGTTCGCAGTCTTTTCTGACGGTACCGATGCGCAATCATGAAGGGGCGCTGTTGGGGGTGTTACAGTTGATCAACGCGCTGGATGAACATGGAAAAACCATTGCATTTAGCATTGAAGATCAAAGCTTGGCGGAATCTTTAGCTTCACAAGCGGCGGTGACATTGTCCCAACAGCAGCTGATCGATGCCCAGCGAGAGTTGTTCGAATCGTTCGTGATGTTGATCGCAAAGGCGATCGACGAAAAATCGCCGCATACCAGTCGGCACTGCCAGCGCGTGCCTGAGTTGACCCTTTCATTTGCAAAAGCCGTGGACGAAACCAAGCAGGGCCGCTATGGCAATACGGAGTTTTCGGAAGAGGATTTATACGAGCTGGAAATTGCTGCATGGCTGCATGATTGCGGTAAGATTACGACGCCAAACGAGATCATGGAGAAAGCAACCAAACTGGAGACGATTGTTGATCGAATCGATTTGGTTGATTTACGGTTCGAGATTGTTCGTCGCGATCTTGTCATACAGGCGTTGCAGGATCGGTTGGCAAATGCCGGCTTGTCAACCGATTGCGATGATCGGGCGCATCGGGTTGCGATACAGCGTTTGCTAGCGGCACGGGATTTCTTGCGGGAGTGTAACATTGGGGTGGAATTCATGCCGGAAGCTGACCGGGAACGGGTACGGCAGATCGCGGAAGACTATCGGTGGCGGGGACCGGAAGGGATCGAACGCGCCTTGTTGACCGACAACGAACTGGAGAATTTGACGATTGCTAAAGGAACCTTGACGCCAGAGGAAAGGCAGATCATCAACGATCACATTGTCGTGACGATCGATATGCTGGAAAAGCTTCGCTATCCCCGATATCTGGCACGGGTGCCAAGCCTGGCGGGTGGTCATCATGAGCGCATGGACGGGCGAGGCTATCCCCGCGGATTGAAAGGCGAGGAAAACCCGCTCGGTGCACGTATCATGGCGATTGCGGATATTTTCGAGGCGTTGACGTCGGTTGATCGACCGTACAAACAGCCAAAGCCTTTGAGTGAGTCGCTGAGTATCCTTGCAAAGATGCGTGATAACGGCCATATCGATCCTGATCTATTCGACGTATTCTTGCGTGAAAAAGTGTACCTCCGTTATGCGGAACGCTTTCTCGTTGCAGAACAAATCGATTCGGTGGACGAATCGGCGGTACTGCGCCGCGTCGCGATATCCTGAAGTGAACGCTGGTTGCGGGGCGATCGACCAGAGCAGACCAAACCTAAGTGGCACTTTTATACCATGATTCCGTTGCATGACGATAATCCTACCCAGCACCCCCCCGTGGTAACCGTGGGGCTGATCGTTGTCTGTGTTTTAGTTTTCCTATGGCAGGTCAGCCTGTCCTACCCCGCTCAGATTCGCCTGGTGCAAGGGCTCGGCTTTATTCCCGCAGTTTTGTTTACCGATCTGCAACGGGCACAAGAAATCGACATGGTGCCAGGTGTCGTCACGGTTTTTACCTCGATGTTTTTGCACGGTGGCTTTCTCCATCTTATTGGCAATATGTTGTTCCTATGGATTTTCGGAAACAATGTTGAGGACGCGATGGGGCATGTGCGTTTCTTGGTGTTTTACTTGGTTTGTGGTGTTGCGGCTGCGGTCGCCCAAGCTGCGTTCGACCCTGTCTCGCAAGTGCCGATGATCGGGGCGAGCGGGGCATTGTCTGGGGTACTCGGGGCCTATTTTCTGTTGCATCCGCGCGCGAAAGTGCTCGTGTTGGTGCCAGTGGGGTTTTATTTGCTGCGTATACCCGCGGCGATCTTGCTCGGCGGTTGGTTGTTGATTCAGATCGTCAGTGCATTGTCGAGCGTGGCGGACGGGGGTGGTGGCGTGGCGTGGCTTGCGCACATTGGCGGATTTTTGGGCGGATTGGTGTTAGTCAGTGCATTCAAGCGTGCTGATGTGCGGTTATGGCAGTGATGGATGCGAACCACTGGGCGCCAAGAACTGATGCAACCGTGACGAATACCGTCGTCAGTCAAGCGACTCAGTGCGTTCCTAACCTCGCGCGGGAGGGGGCTTTAGGGATAACGCAGCTTGTTTTGATTTGGAATAGGTTTGTGTCAGATGCCGTGTGGTGACGACTCGGTTGCGCGACTGGGATAGAAAACGATAACGATGCGCGATGAAGATACCGACCGGCTGGTGACCTACTATCTGGCGATTCCGGCTGCACAGCGGCAGAGCCTGTTGGATTATGCCGCCTATTTGGCCGACAAAGCGGGGCAAGCGCTGCCGGCCGTTGCAATGACTCCTGTCGCTATCCCTCGTCCGGCGCAGGAATCGGTGGTCAGCGCAATACGGCGTTTGTCCATGACCTACCCAATGCTGGAAAAAAAAGCGCTGTTGCATGAAGCCTCGGCCTTGATGGCCGAACATGTGTTGCATGGGCGCGTTGCAACCGATGTGATCGATGAACTCGAAGAATTGTTCAAACAGCGCTACGAGCGGCATTGTACGGGCGATTCGGTTGGTCGCGATACGCTCTAGCGCTTTCTATTACGGTATCTGTGGACGAGTATGATTAAATTTCTTCGCCAGTGGTATGAACGTCATTTCACTGATCCGCAAGTCGTTATTTTAGCGTTGTTGTTAATTGGGTTTTTTAGCGTGGTGATTTTCGCGGGTGGCGTTCTGGCCCCTGTGTTGGCGGGTATCGTGATTGCCTACCTGTTGGATGCCGCGGTGGAATGGTTGCGGTGTTTGCGGATACCGCGCACGATCGCCGTTGTCGTCGTTTTTACCGTGTCATTTGCGGCTGTCATTGTGGGGTTTGTCAGCCTTATCCCCTTGCTGTCACAACAGATTACCCGCTTTTTCCGCGAACTGCCGACGATGTTGAGCCAGGGTCAGGAAGTCTTGATGACACTACCCGAGCATTATCCACAATTCGTCTCCGAGCAGCAGATTCAAGATCTGATCGGGCAGTTGCGGATCGAGTTTGGGACCCTGGGGCAGAAGTTCGTGAGCTTATCGTTGGCCTCGGTACCTGGTTTGATCAGTTTGATCGTGTATGCGGTTTTGGTGCCGTTGTTGGTGTTCTTCTTCCTCAAAGACAAGCATGTGATTCTCGCCTGGTTCGTGCAATTTCTGCCGCGCGAACGTGGTTTGGCGAGTGAGGTGTGGCGTGAGGTCAATGGTAAGATCGGCAGTTATGTCCGTGGTAAGTTCATCGAAATTTTGATCGTGTGGTCAGCCGCCTATGTCATGTTTACGGTGTTTGGCGTGGAATACGCGGCATTGTTGTCGGTGATCACGGGGCTGTCGGTCATCATTCCTTTTATTGGTGCGATCATTGCGAGCGTCCCGGTGATATTGGTTGCGTACTTTCAGTGGGGCTTGAGTGAGCATTTGTTTTACGTGACCCTGGCGTATATGATTTTGCAATTCCTGGATGGAAATGTGCTAGTGCCGCTGTTGTTTTCGGAGGTGGTGAACTTGCACCCGGTTGCCATTATATTGGCGGTGTTGCTGTTCGGCAGTGTGTGGGGATTGTGGGGCGTGTTTTTTGCGATTCCGTTGGCAACATTGGTACATGCCGTGATTCGAGCTTGGCCGGTCCAGCATAGTATCGAAGGTGGCGAGGACAGCTCGGCAAGGCCGTAGCCACAGCCGGGACCGGCGACGTGACCGCCTGTGTGATGCGATTGATGGCACGATGCTGTCCCTTAGGACACACAAGCTGCGTACGGGCAGACAGAAGACGCCATGCACCATGCATGGTAGACGTGGATGAGGAGGGTAGGCGAGGACATCGCCTCGATCGCGCCAGGGGTCGCTCGCGTTCCGAAACGACTCGTGCGCTGCCATGTTGTCGGGCGAGTTGGCTACCTGCCGGTGCGGTGGTTGATGGTCGTTTGGGAGCTGGGGTGAATGGTCGAGGGGGGCGGACATGGTGCGACATTGCGATGAGCCGGGGATCCGAGTCGGTATGGCCGTGTATAATCTGTCCCGATGGTTAGTTCAAGCAGGCCGAGCTTGGCACCGAATCGATCGGTTGCGAAGACTCTAGTCTGTGTAGGTCAATCCCGGTGGTGATACACTGTCGGGCCAGTTTCCCATAGCATTCGGAGATAGCACCATTATGCACCCGACCGGCACGACCAAACAGCCGAACCTACTCAGTATCGATCTAGGCCGCACCGCAACCAAGGCGTGTGTAAAAAGACATCCTAACGAGGTCGTTCTCATCCCTTCCCATGTGGCTCAACTCCCTGTCGACAAAGTCCGTGCCAGCGGTTTCGAGGACGATGACGGCGGCCTCGTCGACATGTGGCTCGAGTATCAGGGGCAAGGTTTTGCGTTCGGTCAGCTTGCCGCTGACTACGGCGCGGATCTCGGACTCGGTCAGTCCAAACTTGCCAATGCGCTCTACAAGGCGCTTGCCTGCATTGGCTATTTCGGTTTGGTTGGCGAGATCGCCATTGTCGTCGATCTACCGTTTACCGGGCAGGCGCAATTCGAGCGCGATCGGGAAGAGCTGGCGGCCATGTTGATGGGCTCTCATCGCTTGCTTTACCGCGGTCATCCGCTTGAAGTGACGATCTCCCAGGCTTGGGTCGTACCGGAAGGCTATGGGAGCCTGATTTGGACCGAAGCCCAGGCAGCGGACGCGCCGGATGGCGGATTGTTGACCCAACGCTCGGCCGCGGTGGTCGACATCGGTCACCAGAGCACGGATTTCTTGATGACCGATCAGTTTCGATTTGCCCGCGGGGCATCGGGCAGTTTGAAGTACGGCATGGCAAACTTCTACGAGGCGCTCGCCGCTCAGATCGAAGGTGCCGAACGGCAATCGCTGTCGCTGATATCGGCCGCGCACAAACCGGAAGGAAAGCGGCTCTATCGCCCGCTTGGCGCCAAGCGGCCGGTGAACTTGGATGTGTTGCTGCCGTCGACGAAAACCGGCTTTGCCCAAGGCTTGTCGGCGCGTTTGGTCGAATGGCTGCCTGAGCGGGCGACGGATGTGGTCGTGACGGGTGGTGGGGGAGAGTTTATTTGGTCGGAGTTAGAACCTTTGATGCAAGAGCTTGACCTTGTCGCTCATTTGGCGCAACCCTCGCGGACAGCGAATGCATTGGGCCAGTTGGTCTATGGGCAATTGCGCATGGCCGAAGCCAAGTCCGCTTGACCTGAACGAAAACTGGTGAAGATTATGACAAACAAACCCACTCTGAAAGTCGTTAAGTTTCTACCGAACAAGGACGAGCAAACCTTGTTCGCGCGGGCGGAGAAGGCCGTGGCGCATGCCGAGGACGTCGCGGATTTCTCGGAATTTTGTAAACTGGCCATCACCCGCTATTTGGACGGGGAGTTGGCGGTGACAGCCCCTGCAACTGCTTCGGTTTCGGCGCAGGAGGTCGTGGATGCGGTTGCACAGCAATTGGAAAGCTCGTTTTCCAAGTTTCGCAAGATCGGGGAAAAGGTCGATGCTGCGCTCGGTGCGATGCCATCGGGTACCGCGAGTCAGGGTATCGATCGTACGGCTTTGTCGAGTGAGGCCGATCGAATCATCAATGCTGTGCAAAGTGTTTTGAACGCGCGGGCAGCCGTTACTCAGGCGGATTTGAATACCCAAACCGAACGTGTACTGGGTGGTGTCAAGGAGTTGACTAACCAGTTCTATAGCCTATCGGCTCAGCTGCCAGAGCGTCTGGCAAGCGGTGGGGGCGACGCAGGTTTGAAAGCCGAGATTTCGGTGTTGTCCGGGATATTGCGGGGTGATCAGGATGCCGCGACGCAATATCTCTCCGATCTGCAGCAAACGGTGCAGCAGAGTAATGCTGCGGCGAGCGAACGCCAGGCAATCTTGGTGCAGAAGCTGTACGAAATGACGCAAGCACAGCAGATACTGCAAGCCGAGCTGAGCAAGGTCAGTCAGAACGTCAGCCACGATCTGGCTCAGATTGCCGAGCACATATCGGCCTGGATTCAACAACTGGCCGAACAGCGCAATCCAGTACCGGCACAGGGCACGGCGGGCTACCGGGGGAGCAATGTGGCAGCGGAGAAGCTGCAGTCCGGAAACAGCGGCGTGAGTTCGCCACAGCCGAACGCTCCAATGGGCGGTGGCGTGAGTGGCTATGCGCTGAGTTCGACGCCGGTCAGCGGTGGTAAGGAGGGTAACACGGCCGGTGATGTGGACATGGTCCTCGCCCGAATCGGTAAGGCGATCCGAACCCAAGGAGAGTTCTAGGGCATCCGGTGGGGCATGGCAATGGGGTCGAGACCGGATGCGAAGCGCATCCGGTCGAGCGTTTGGGGGTGAGGGCGGAGCCAAGGGCGTGTGCGTCGTTTAGTACGACTTGGCTCTTGCCGTGTTGTTGGCACGGGTGAGGTCCGAACCGCTCTGGCGTTATCGTCTGTAGTAGGCCAACACCGACGCCTTGGCAATGGCGTGCCGATTGAGAAAGTAGCCGACCTGGGCGGGTGGCGTGGTGGTATCGAGGTTGAGCGTTGGTATGTCCAGTGCGTAAACCGTGAAGATGTAACGATGGGCGGAATCGCCGACAGGTGGACACGCACCGCCAAAACCAACCTGACCGAAGTCGGTGATGCTTTGAATACTGCCTTCCGGGGCCAATGTCCCCTTGGCGTCACCCGCATTTCGCGGTAGCGATTGGACGTCTGCATCGATGTCGAAAATCAGCCAATGCCACCAACCGCTGTTGGTGGGTGCATCGGGATCATACACCGTGACGGCGAAACTCTTGGTCTGTTCCGGCGCATCGGTCCATGTCAACGCGGGAGACATGTTGTTCCCCTTACAGCCAAAACCAGAATAAACCTGATCGTCGCTCAGTTGACCACTTAACTCCGGGCTAGTGAGGGTAAAGTTCCTCTGTTCGGCGTTGGCAGGGTAGCCGGACATCAAGGTGAGAACAGCAAGTAAGGATACAAAATGCATGTTACCTCCGACTCAAAATGGGATGAAAGGTCAGGTGGATTGCAACGCTCGCTCGAACGTTTCAGCGTCGAGTTCGGGAAGCGTTTTGCTACGGTCGGATAAGACCTAGCCATCGGCTTGTCAGCACTCGATTTGGAGTTGATCACGCCACCATTGGTTTTGAGCGTTGCCCGTAGGGTAAGGTAATTCGCCCAACCGATCCGGTGCAACACAATGAAGCGCTCTTGATCGGCATTGCGAGATACCATCGGTTGTCCCCCGTGCGCAGGCGATGGATCGATTACGGTTTGAGCGAGCGCGGACATGATGTGCAAATGCCTGTTTCGAATTGTTGCATCACAACGGCTCAGGTCGGGTATCCAAGCGCCGCCTGGACACCAATGTTCCAGGCTTTGCCCGTCGAATCCGGTAGCAGAGCCGGCTAGACATCCGTGTCGAGCCTGGTAGGGTGCGCTGCGTATCCTATGCCTCGGCCGTTGGCTCATCGCCCGGTTCGGGGACCCGGCACTCGCCAAAAAAGTCGAAATGCGCAATGGCTTCGAGGATACCTTGTGGGCCAGCGGCTTGGCTGAAGTAGACCCGCGGGTTATCGGTCAAGTTGTCGAGTTCCCCAGCATACGGATTGGGCAATACGGCTCCAAGAATGCTACCGACCAGCATGTCGTGATCGGCCGCAGTGCCGCCAGCGACCAGAATCCGTTCCAATGGAATATCCCAGACACCGGCAAACCAGCGGACCGCTGCGCCTTTGGACGCCCGGGTCGGGGTCAAATCGAGTTGGTTGTGGCGGTACAACGACAGCGATACGGTTTGTTCGGCTTGGCGCAGGGATTGATTGATCTCCTCCATCTTCGGTGTGTTGTCGGCCGAAAGTTCGGAGGCGAGACGATAGCGGGTCTGCTCGGGCTTGGGTCGATCGGCAACCCCCGGCATCCGCCGAAGCACTCGCCGCAGTGCACGCGGATTCCATTGATGATCGATATGTTCGGTCCAGCTCTCGTCGATCGCCAAGTCGCGGCCGTAGAAGATCTCGGTGCCTTGACCTGCAATGATGACGTCGGGATGGCCAAGCCGATATTTTTTCACTAATTCGAAGGCAGCTCGGGCGTTGCGATCCGTGACGATGCCGAAACTGACGCGTTTGCGATGGCCACGTAATTCGCGTAACAGCTGTTGCAACGCCTGCTCTTCGCCGGTCAGGAGCTGGTCGAGTTCGGCGATGAGGGCTCGATCGCGGTGTTTGACCGTCGCGGTGGGGACTTCGACGCGCGGACCTTTCTGCAATTGCAAAAGCGGCTGGACTTTGGCGAGATAGTTTTCCGCATGAGCTTCCCAGGAAAACCGCTGGGCGACGCCCTTGACTCCGTTTTGCGAGAAGATTTGCCACTGGCTGGTGTCGGTGAGCACGGCGATGAGCCGATCGGTGATGGCAGCCGGGTCGAGGGGATCGACGAGATAGCCGTTGCGGCAGTGACTAATGATCTCCTGGGGCCCGCCATCGTCGGTGGCGATCACTGGGAGGCCGGAAGCGGCTGCCTCCAATAAGGTCAAACCAAACGGTTCGGTTAGGGCCGGATTGATGAATACGCCATTGGACGATGTCGCGATCCGATAGATGATCGGTACGTCGTCGGCGGTATGCTCTTTCGGATAGGCGATGCGGGTGTATAGATCGTATTTGTCAATCAATATCAATAATTCAGTCCAGACTTCCTGAGCACCTTCGTCGAGTTCGCGGATGTCGGAGCGGGTGCCCGCGACGATGACGAGATTGGCAATCTCCTGGAGTTTCGCCGATTCGCCATAGGCACAAACGAGGGTCGGAATGTTTTTGCGCGAGTCCGGTCGGGACAGTGCCAGGATCATCGGCTTTTCGGGAGTTGCCAAGAATCGGGTAATGGCGCGATAAATGGTGGTCGTGTTCTCGCTGCCATCCGGGCTGGTGAAGCGGCCTAAGTCCGTACCGGGAGGAATGACCACCATGCGTGAAGGATCGTAGTAGTCGTAGCGGCTGTATTGCTCTTCGACTTCCTGGGTGGTACTGGTAATGATCAGCGTTGCATTGGCCAGGGTCTCTTCTTCCGCTTCGATGCGGCGGCGCATGTTGAAGCGTTTTTCGATATCCTCTCCGCTCAAACCGGCCGAGCGCAAACGGCGCCGCTTATCCCGCCCGAGCGAATGGCCGGTATGCAACAGCGGCAGGCCCATGTAATTAGAAACGCGTACGCCCACATAGCCGGCATCCGCATAATGGCTGTGCAGCAGTGTGGGTTGTCGGTCTTGGTGGCGGAGAAACTCAGCCAACCGGTCGGCGAATTCGTCGAGGTAATCCCACAGTTGCTCTTTCGGAATGTAGCTCTGTGGACCGGCTTCGATGCGGACAATGCGAGCTGACTCGGAGATCGTTTCTTGGGGCTTGGCGTAGTCGTCACTGACCCGTTCATCGCAAATCATGCGGGTCACCAGATCGACTTGCCCCACTTCGGGGCGCGCCCCCAGCGCTTTTGCCAG
>CAZWQC010000038.1:0-1812 GCA_964635785.1 uncultured Ectothiorhodospiraceae bacterium | reverse complement strand
TGGTCTGGCCGCCGGTATCGGCGTCGCGACCGAGTTCGAGGTCAACGCTACGAATGAGTCCGTGGATACTGATCAGTACTAAGTACAATCCGTCTTTGCTCGATGCGACTGTCATGTCAGCGGTCTTCTGTGTTATGTATCGGTGTCGGTTAGATTTTTGGCGAGATCGCCGGATCGGCGTGCAATCGTCGATCGCGGCGAAGGTCCGTCTCGTGCGGGCACTATATCATGCCGTTGGCGAGCGGGTTTGTCGTTGCGAAAGCGCGATGTACGGTGGCAACGCCAGGTTTGCCGGGTTGGTCGAGTACTCGCGCTCGACGGCAAGAATAGCGTATATTTTGCAGCGGAACCGAAACCGGCTGCGTTGCGCTGGTCATCGGCGCGATCGCCGTCGGCGGCGGCAATTTTTTCAATGATGAGGTATGACGGTTATGGATCATGCGGAAATATGTGAACTGATGCGGCGTTCGCAGTTTGCGCCGGAGCTCTCCAGCGGAGATTGCGAAGTGTTGGCGACGATTGCGAATCCGCGTACGCTCAATGACGAGGAGATTTTGTTCAAGGAAGGCGACGAGGATAACGCGTTGCACATCGTGGTATCCGGTAAAATCGCCGTGTCCCGACGTGGCGAAGCAGGCGAATGGATCACGCTGCAAGTGCTCGGCGAGGGCGATATGGCCGGCGAACTGGGTTTCATCGATGGTACCCGCCACTGCGCTACGCTGCGGTCGATCGGGCCGAGTCGAGTCGTTTCGCTGGAACGCGAGAGTTTCGAGTCGTTGATCGAAAAGCATCCGATGGTAGTTTATCGGGTCATGCGGGCCATCGTTCGCACGGTGCATTCGATTTTGCGGCGGATGAACGCGCAGTTCGTGGAAATGACGAGTTACATCGGCAAGAGTCACGGCTGTTGCTGAAACGCGTTGCAACGGCTTGATCTTGCGGGCGGACGATGTCGGCGTCAGAAATCTCGGTGGCCTTGCCGCGTCGATGCCCCTGTATGCCACGCGGCCAAGGCCGGTAGAGCCAAGGTTAGCTAGCGTTCGCCCGGTTCCGCTGAGCCTCACTGTAAGTACAGTCGCACGGGGCGTAAATGATAACTATGCCGGGTCTGGGTATGATCGAACACGGTAACCCAGGCATAGATACCCGTGGCGAGAGGGACATCGTGCTTGGAACCGGTATCGAGTAAGCGACTCATCTCCAAGCGCCAAGCGCCGTCTTGCCAAGTACCCTGGGCACGAATGTCGCCACGGTCCCCAGTCGGCCCCTTGATCAATACTGCTGGCAGCACTGTGCCGGCGGGTAAATCGTCCCGCGGTAGGGAATAGGGTATGGTATCGCTCCATTCGGACCACCAACGTCGGTGATCGGATCGATCCGGCCAGAGATCGACGGTTTCGGTCGAATAAACATCGTCCCGGTCTGTCGGTAGCCGTCGCAGTGGTACCGGACCGTTGCTGAAGAACTCCCAATTCAGCGAATAACCGCTCCACGTCATTGGTGGGTCTTTCTTGTAGCCGGCGGTGTATCGTTTTGGGCTCGGGCGATGACTCAATGGCAGTTTGGCGTCGTCGGCCGGGTTTGGGAGGGGTCCCGGCCAAATGCCGGGTGGGCCGAAATGATTGTCATCGGCCTGGCGGTTGGGATTGGTGCGCACCGATTGCCAATGCCACACGTCGAGGATCTGGTTGGCGGTGGTGTAGTGTAATCCGCGCTGGCCGGATGGACCGGGTCGGTCTGCCAGAGGTTGCTCGCCGAGGTGCACGCTTGCCGCCGCCGCCCACTGCCCATCGCGGGCGAGCATGAGGG
>CAZWQC010000037.1:10976-13027 GCA_964635785.1 uncultured Ectothiorhodospiraceae bacterium | reverse complement strand
CGGTCCGCGGCTACGTCGCGCGCCTGCGCGAGAGGCTCGCCCTGCCCGACGGGCGGAGGCATCGCTTCGGTTTTGCCGATGCGTACCGACAGGACCCCGTCTTTCATAGATGCATCCACTTTGTCGACGTCGAGCTCGCGGCTCAACGTAAAACTCCGGCGAAACACCGGGCTACGCATTTCCGCATAGATCGCTTGCAGATCCTCAGGCGTATGCAAATTTGCTTCGCCCTCAATGGTCAATATGTCGTTTTCAACATGCACATGAAGCCGGTCTTTGGCTACGCCGGGCAAATCGGCACAAATCGTAATGCCCTCTTTATCCTCGATAATATCGACCGGTGGCAGTAACGTAGCGCGCTCGTCGGTTTGCGAGTCGCGTTGTGTAACCGTTTGATTTTCGCTCATGATAGTGCCTCCTCGGGGATGTTGACCAAATGCCATCAATTGACTTGGATACGGCGCGGTACGGCAGCTTCGCGTTTTCTCGCGGTCACCTGCAATACGCCATCTTGGTAACTGGCGTCGATTTTCTCGGGATCGATATCATCAGAGAGAGTGACCACACGTCGGAACTTGCCAAAGAACCGCTCGTTTTTGTACCGGCTCACACCATTGTTTTCCGTTTCCTCTGGCGATTTCCGCTCACCGGCGATGACCAAAAGTCCATTGTCAAACGACACGTCGATCGATTGTGGATCGATCCCTGGCGCAAAAGCAAAGACATGGACTGCGTCCGCCGTAGCACCGACATTGATCGTTGGAAAGCTACCGCGAGGCACGGAACGAATGTAACTTGGCGTCGCCAACTCGTCGAGCAGCCGGCTCATTTCTTGCGGCCACCGAAAATCATTTAACCAATAGGTTGGAAAACCCATTAACGTCTGCAACATGGCTTACTGACCTCCATTACAATCAAGCGAATTAGGGTTGATCGACCGACGCAGTGGGCAATGATCTTTATCATAAACCGATCATCTTGGTGCTCGTCTTTGCGGTCGGTAACTTCGAAGTTAGGCAGTCAAGGTCGGTTTTCAATGGGGAACCCAAGTCATTTTTTCCGCGAATATTGCTTTTCTGTCCTGCAACGACGGATTGACAAAACGAGGAGCCTTTCCGCCGCCATGAAAACACTCGATCGATCTCGTTGTTGCCCGGCCAACCTCCATTCAACGGCTTTGCCAACAAGCGTTGCAACCAAACCGATCCGAGTCCGGCACCAACACCGAACACACAGGATTTGGCAGAAGTGGCAACACTGAAATCAGCGAGGCGACCGTTGTACTAGCAATCGTTAACGGATCGATAAGGGAACGAGGTTTGGGCAACCCGTTTCGACGGTGGGCGGACATGAGCATCCGTGCGAATCTTGCAAGACGATACCGATGCGATGTACACGCACGGATCGCCCGAGCGACTTAAAATAGTGGGCGGATTGCGTCTCGACGCGGTACGATCAATCAGCGACCCCCTCCAAGGTCGCCAAATCCACCCAATCCTTTTGTCGCGCCTCGGCCGCCGCTTGGAAGGTACGCTCGTTCTTGGTACACACCAAGGCATGCGGTTGACTCGATGTATCCGTTTGGCAATCGACATCGCAGCCATGTTGCTGCAACTTGAGTTCAATCGTCTGCCGGACCTTTTTGGTGGCCTGCAACTGCCAGGTCGTCACTTGCGGATCGCGCAGGAACTCGCCAAGCGCAACAAAGTGCTCATCCGCATCGTCGAACGGATTGTCGCGACTCCAGTCCGTTGGTGGGTCAAGCGGTTCCGCAACCCGTTGACGCAAATAATCGAGGACGTGGCTGCGCAATCGTTCCACGCTTTCCAACCCATGCATATCCTCGGCGGCGTACAAACACAATGCGGCCGGCCGAAGCACCTCATCGATGTCGTAAACTGCCGGTGCGTCGATGATGCGTTGCAGGGCCGCGATGGCAAGATCGGGATCGATTCGCTCCAAGGCGTCGAGAAGGTCGATTACCATGTTGGCGTTCGGCCACTCCGCCGGTCGTTTTTTCGGAGGCGCATGGGCCAGATTCGGGTCGACCG
>CAZWQC010000037.1:4122-10966 GCA_964635785.1 uncultured Ectothiorhodospiraceae bacterium | reverse complement strand
CAGGACTGCAAAATCCAGCGAAACGCCGGTGCGGACCGGTAATACCGCCACCATCCGACTGGCGGTTGGCTGAAGCAATCCAGCGTCCGCATCGCGATCGGCAGCTACCGTCGCCAAGAGATCCGAGCACCCCACCGGATAAATTGGCGTGTTGTATTCCAAAATCGCGGTCAACAACGGAACGGCGGTCTCCACCTCGACAGTTTCCAGCGCACGGCTCACGAGGTCATTGTCTTGCGGCTGATAAGCACCTTTCGCTACCTTCTCGGCGAGGTAAGCCTCGATGCCTTCGGAATCGCAACGTCTGATGAGGGTTTTTAACGAGATAGCCACGGCTGACGATTCACTATAAGTAAGTAGGATGGGAGAAAAACCGACGAGGTTCGACAGTCCGGGATTCTGTGGTAGCCAGCGACAAGCGTCAAGGCTCGAGGTTGCGCCTTTGTCTTGTATGCTGTCGTGCTGGCGTAATCGGTGCCACGGCCTGCGCAAGTTCTCTACGCTCACCGTGTGGCGTTGGTGCCCCGAAGAGGATTTGAACCTCTGACCTATCGCTTAGGAGGCGATTGCTCTATCCACCTGAGCTACCGGGGCGTTGTCACATCGATACCGATACTTTTGGGCTTTGGATGACACTGTTGCGGGCGTTCATGTACGACCGCGATCTGCGATGCAGTCGCTACGCCAAAGGCCAGCCCTGCGACACCCGAACAAGGTCTTGCGAAATGGCAATTGGCCAACGCGAGCGTAGCATTGCCGGTGCCAACGAGGCAAACCCGAAGATGATTGGCGTTGGTTGATTCTAGCCCTCGTTCTGACCTACTTGGTCTACTCTCATCATCGTCGCAACGTGACGAATCGATGGCGAGAATAACGCATCGAAGGCGAATTTGCCTAGCGAAAACCCTCGAAACTGCGGACCAGACCTGGCACCATGGTGTTGCTTCGCAGCAAAAAACGTCGGTATTCGACGACAAGAACCTGCCCTCGTGCGGATGGGTATAATAAAATCGGAGGGGGTGGCGAAGGTATCGGCATCGCACGGTCGCGCTTAATGCGACGACGGGCTTTACTCCGGGTCGATCCCAACACGCAAGAACTTTTCCAAAATCAGTATAGGCCTTGCACAAGCTATGAAAATGCAACGTTTCGTAAGTCGCCTGACGCGCGACACGCTCGCTTTGGTCCTGGCGGGCGGACGGGGGTCGCGACTGAAGCAACTCACCATGTGGCGTGCCAAACCTGCCGTGCCGTTCGGCGGCAAGTATCGCATCATCGACTTCGCGCTCTCCAACTGTGTCAACTCGGGCATTCGCCGGATCGGCGTATTGACGCAGTACAAAGCGCACTCATTGATTCAACACGTCCAGCGTGGCTGGGGCTTCCTGCGCGGCGAATTGAACGAGTTCGTCGAGTTGTTGCCGGCACAACAACGTATCGAAACGTCGTGGTACGAAGGCACCGCCGACGCCGTTTATCAAAACCTGGACATCATTCGCAACCACATGCCGGCCTACGTGTTGATTCTCGCTGGCGATCACATCTACAAAATGGACTACGGCCGCATGATCGCTCAACACGTCGAGAACGACGCCGATTTGACCGTGGGTTGCGTAGAGGTCGATATCGAAACCGCAAAGTCCTTTGGGGTCATGTCCGTGGACGACAACTGGCGGATTCAGCGCTTCGCCGAAAAACCGGAAAAACCCGAACCGATGCCCGGCCGCGAAAACACCGCGCTCGCCTCGATGGGCATCTACGTTTTCAACACGAGCTTCTTATTCGAGCAGCTGATCAAAGATGCGGATACTCCCGGTTCCAGTCACGACTTCGGCAAAGACATCATCCCCAATGCGATCGGTCGCTATCGTGTCATGGGTTATCCTTTCCGTCATGCCTCCGGCGACGAGACGGATCCCGTTCAAGCCTACTGGCGTGACGTGGGCACCATCGACTCGTATTGGCGGGCCAATCTCGAGCTGATCGGCGTGACCCCGGAGTTGAATCTGTATGATCACGATTGGCCCATCTGGACCTACCAAGTTCAGCTGCCGCCGGCCAAGTTCGTCTTCGACGATGACGACCGCCGCGGTATGGCGGTCGACTCCATGGTCTCCGGTGGCTGTATCATTTCCGGTGCGACGGTTCGTCACTCCCTCGTGTTTTCCAACGTCAAGGTCAATTCCTGGGTCAACCTGGAGGACGCCGTGGTACTCCCGGATGTCGATATCGGTCGCCATGCCCGGATTACCAAAGCGATCATCGAAAAGGGCTGCCGTATTCCCGAAGGCTTGGTCGTCGGTGAGGATCCGGACGAGGACGCCAAACGATTTTATGTCTCGCCGGAAGGTGTTGCCGTGATTACGCCGGAGATGTTGGGTATGTCCCGGTTCGGTGGGAACTGACCGACACATCCTCAATCCCGCCGCGGTTAATTGCGGCGGTCACGATCGCTGCCGCCGCAACGAAGGGAGATTGCAGGCCCGTTTCGGGCCGTAATGCCTGTAGGTTTAGCGACGGGCGGTGGCTGTAACCCTGTTCAAAGCAAGTCTTTACTTTATGATGAAAGCATCTTTGCGGCGATCTGCCGAGGTTGCGCTATGACCGCAAGTTCACATGCGCAGACGTCTCCACTCGATCGACGCCGACTCGGCGTTCTCCTTCATCCCACTTCGTTACCCGGCCCCGGTAGCAATGGGACGCTCGGGCCAAACGCATTTCACTTCGTCGATTTTATGTGCTATGCGGGGATTTCCGTGTGGCAGGTGCTCCCCCTTGGGCCAACCCATGCGGATCGATCGCCGTATCAATGCACGTCGGCGCATGCCGGCGACCCACGGCTAATCAACCTCAAACGATTGCAGGAATGGGGTTGGCTACCGGAGCCCGATTTCGACCAACCGCAAACCTGTCTCCATACCGCGTTTGCACAGTTTCGGGATCGTGCCGATGCGACCGCGGAAACTGAGTTTGCGGCGTTTTGTAAAGAGCAATGCGATTGGTTGGATGATTTCGCGTTGTTTTCCGCGTTGAAGAACGCCTTCGACGGGGCGCCGTGGTGGGAATGGCCGGTTCCGTTACGAGATCGTGAGTACAATGCCTTGGCCAGTCATCGCGACGCCTTGGCGGAATCGGTCGAGCAAGCCCGCTTCGAGCAGTATGTCTTTTTCCGCCAATGGGCGGATATCAAGCGTTACGCTAACGAACGCGGCATCTTATTGTTCGGCGACATGCCAATTTTTGTCGCTTTGGATAGCGCGGATGTCTGGGCGCAACGCGATCTGTTCCAACTGGATGCGACCGGGCAACCGACGGTGGTGGCCGGGGTTCCGCCCGACTACTTCTCGGCAACCGGGCAATTGTGGGGAAATCCGCATTACAATTGGGAGCGGTTGCGCAGCGATGGTTTTGCCTGGTGGCAATGTCGGATGCGGTCGCAATTGGCCCATTTCGATCTGATCCGAATCGACCATTTTCGCGGTTTCGAGGCATGTTGGGCGATTCCGATAGGTGAGACGACCGCAATCAACGGGCAATGGGTCGCTGCCCCCGGTGAGGAATTGTTCACCCGGCTGTTAATGGAACTGGGCCAGCTGTCGCTGATCGCCGAAGACCTGGGTGTCATTACCCCGGCTGTGGAACAACTGCGGGATCATTTCGCCTTCCCCGGCATGAAAATCCTGCAATTCGCCTACGGCAACGGTCCGGACAATCCCTATTTGGCGCACAATCATACGGCGAACTCGGTCGTTTATACCGGTACGCACGACAACGATACGACCTTGGGCTGGTTCGGGAAAATCGACGACGCCGAACGATCTCATTTGCTCGCGTATCTTGGTCAGCCGCAAGAACCCATGCCCTGGCCGTTGATCCGCCAAGCGATGGCATCGGTGGCGCGGTTGGCGGTCATTCCCATGCAAGATTTCTTAGGGCTGGACACCACCGGCCGAATGAATTCACCCGGGACAAAAGACGAAAAGAACTGGCGTTGGCGCTTCGAGTGGGAAGATATCCCGCAGAACACGGTGGAACACATTCGAGAATTAGCCCATCTTTATGGGCGAGAAGCGTCGCGCTAGACGCTTTCCCACCGAGTATTCAATCAGGGCATCACGATCATGGCAACGATTGGTTTCATTGGTCTTGGCACCATGGGTTTCCCCATGGCAGGGCATCTAGCGGCGGCAGGGCATGACGTTCGGGTCTATAATCGTACCCGGCGAAAAGCGGAACAATGGCAAAGTCAATATCCCGGTAGGATTGCCGATACCGCGGTGCAGGCGGCTCAAGGTGCGGAGTTTGTGTTGACGTGTGTCGGTAATGACGATGACTTACGGGATGTCATGATCGGTCCAAACGGCATTCTTCAGGCTGTCGCAGCGCAAACAGTACTGATCGACCATACCACTGTGAGTGCCAGCCTTGCACAAACGCTTTACGACCGCGCCACGGCTGTCGGTGCCCATTTTTTGGATGCGCCGGTGTCGGGTGGGCAAGTGGGTGCCGAGCAAGGGAAGCTGACCATCATGTGTGGCGGTGACCTGATCGCCTATGAGCGAGCGGAACCGGTCTTGGCCGCGTATGCTCGCGAACAGCAACGCATGGGGCCCGCCGGGACGGGTCAGCTGACCAAAATGGTCAACCAGATTTGTGTCGCCGGTCTGCTGCAAGGACTGGCTGAAGGACTGCACTTTGGGCAATGCGCCGGTTTGGATATGCATGCGGTTCTCGATATCATCAGCACTGGCGCTGCCGGTTCCTGGCAAATGAGTCACCGTGGCAAGATCATGCTCGACGATCAATTCGACGGTGGCTTCGCGGTCGACTGGATGCGCAAGGATCTGGCAATCTGTCTTGCCGAAGCCAAACACAACGGGGCGACGTTGCCCGTCACGGCGCTCGTTGACCAATTCTACGCCGATCTGCAGCAGAGGGGAGGTGGCCGCTTTGACACGTCGGCGTTACTGCGCCGCCTGACATGCCGATAAAGCAAACAGCACGTAGCTTAAGATCGTCTGTCGCGTCCCGTTCGCTGGCCTGGTTGATCCCGCCTACGCTGGGCTTGCTCGCATTGGCCATGGTCCTCGATCGTGCGTTGCCATTGCCCCTGCCTGATCCAAGTGACGATGCCAAAGTCGTGCGGGCCGCGGACGGGCGCGTCCTCCGGGCGTTCGCCAATACCGAAGGCGTGTGGCGTTACCCGGTCGAGCTTGCCGCCGTTTCGCCGAACTACATCGACACCCTGATTGCCTACGAAGATCGGTATTTTTACCAGCACCCGGGGATCAATCCGGTCGCCCTGATGCGCGCAGCGGGCCAATGGGTATGGTATGGGGAGATTGTCTCCGGTGGTTCGACCCTAACCATGCAAGTCGCGCGATTGTTGGATCCACATTCGCGCAGTCTCGCTGGCAAACTCAAGCAGATGCTGCGTGCCTTGCAACTCGAATGGCATTTCAGCAAGGCCGAGATTCTCGCGCTTTATCTTCGCCTTGCCCCGTTCGGTGGCCCCTATGTCGGCATCGAAGCCGCAAGCCGTGCCTATCTCGGTAAACCGGCGCAAGAACTCAGCGATGCCGAAGCCGCCTTGTTGACCGCCTTGCCGCAAGCCCCGTCACGATTGCGTCCCGATCGTTATCCCAATGCGGCCGAGCGCGCGCGCAATAAAGTGCTCTTGCGGTTACAACGGCAGGGCATGTGGTCCAAGCTGAGAGTTCGCGAGGCGCTGGCCGAGCCGATCCGAGTGCCGGCGTATGCTCCCCCGTTGCACGCCCCATTGCTTGCCCGGCGTTTGGTGCAAATTAGCCCAGCGCAGACCGACCTGACGACGACCATCGACCTTGACTTGCAATACCAGTTGGAAACGGCCGTAACCGATTTCGCGGCCATCCTCCCGCCAAGCATCTCAATTGGGATCCTGGTGGTGGACAATGCCTCGCTCGCGGTGATGGCCTACATCGGCTCTGTGGATTTCCTGTCCAGCGAGCGCTACGGCCATGTCGACATGGTTCAAGCGATTCGCTCCCCCGGATCGACCTTGAAACCGATTCTGTACGGCCTGGCCATTGACGCCGGCTTGATTCACTCGCATAGCTTGCTGACCGATGCGCCGGTTGCGTTCGACGGCTACCAGCCCGGCAATTTCAACGCCAATTTCGCCGGACCCGTCAGCGCCGCGGAGGCGTTGCGACGCTCGCAAAATCTGCCCGCCGTGCAAATCCTGCAAGCACTCGGACCTAACGTGTTTTATGCTCGGCTACGGCAAGCCGGGCTGAAACTGCGGCTACCACCTTCGGGAAAACCCAACCTGGCCTTGATTTTAGGTGGTGCGGGTACGAGCCTTGAAGAGCTGGTGACCGTCATGACTGCACTCGGTCATCAGGGCCTCGTCGGCCCCCTGCGTTATCAACCGAGCGAACCGATCGACAAACGCTATCTCCTGTCGCCCGGTGCGGCTTGGATCGCTGCCGAGATACTCCGCGGCGCGCCCCGTCCGGGTTTACGGCATACCATTCATGCATCCCAGATCGCTTGGAAAACCGGGACCAGTTATGGGTATCGGGATGCCTGGGCATTGGGTACAGATGGTCGACACACCGTCGGGATATGGGTTGGTCGCCCTGACGGCACCCCCTCCCCCGGCCATTACGGCGCAATCACCGCCGCACCGGTACTTTTTGCGGTATTCGATCGGCTGCACGCGCGGTTTGGCCCGGCCCCACCGACACCTGCGCCAGATAGTGTCGCGACGGCAGCGATTTGCTGGCCCTTGGGTGGGTTAGCGCAGGAAACTCCTGACGCCCATTGCCATCGGCGCTTGACGGCTTGGTTGTTGAACAAC
>CAZWQC010000037.1:0-4112 GCA_964635785.1 uncultured Ectothiorhodospiraceae bacterium | reverse complement strand
CCAGGCGCCATTGCTCCGCGGTTCCAGCAACGGCCTGAATGCATCCCAGCCAAGAAAAACCGTCGCCTTATGGCCGGTTGCGTTGGAGCCGTGGGTACCAAGCAGGTATCGCCGTGCTGCGCAAATCGGTGCCAACGGCGATGCCACTGTGCAGGCTGCACGAGCGGGTGACGTGCACCTACTCGGACTGCACGACGGCGCGATACTGAGGCCCGCCGGCAACCGCAGCGATTCCCCGCAGACAACGCTCGGGATTGTCGGCGCGGTGGGTCAGGTAACGTGGCTGGTCAATGGCCAAATCCATCGAATCGGCTCTCCCAACACACCGTTGACGGTGCGCTTCGATGAACCGGGTGCCTATCGGATCACGGCGGTCGACGCGACGGGTCAATATGCCTCGGTGGCGATCGAGGTGCAGCGGCCTTGAGTTCGCCGCGATCTGCCAACGCCACACCACCGGTTTCGCATGGGGCGAGCAAAAGCACCTCGCCCCATGCGACAAGCAGCGGTCGAGCCCGCTGTTTGCTGGTTTATTGCGGCCCTATCGCCGCCAGTTGACCGGCCCAATCTTGCGACCAGAACAGGCCATCGTGATAAAAATGCACAGACTCACCGATCAACAAGGCTCGATCATCCCAGGTTGACACGGAAATCTCGCCTCCCCATTCCCGTTCGGTGGTGACCAAGGGTGGCAATTCCGTGATAGTCCGCGAACCAAGATCGATCTCGAACCGATGCAAGCCATGGTGGGTAAACCCGGCGTATTGCCAAGGTTCGCGTGGATTGAATGGGTCGTTGGAAGCGTCGAACAATTGCACGCCAAAGGCGAAACGATAGCCATTCTCCGTTGCCATGCCAGCAAAAGCCAGATGATCGTGTAACACGGCCGCCTCGGTTCCGCGTTTACCGACGATCAAACGGTCGTCGTTCCAGAGCATTGGATTGGCCGGATCGCTTACATCGAACAAGGCGATCTGCAAGCCTTGATACCACGCGCCACGCGATTCGCCATGACCATTTTCGTCCGGATAGGCATCCTTACCAATACCCAGCAAGAGGTTATCCGCGACCGGGTGCAGATAATCGGAAAACCCTTCGATTTTCAAGGCACCGCTGATCTTAGGATCGAATGGATCAGTCAGATCGATAACGTAAAGTGGATCGATGGTCCGGAAGGTCACCAGGTACAGATAATCGCCGATGAAACGGCTGGCATACAGATTTTCGCCGCGCAAACCGATGACTTCAGGACGTGTTTCGTTCGGTAAGCTGGCGATGACTTCCAGATCGTTGCCGGCACCGTTATCCTGCAAGATGGTGACCAACACCGGGGAGCCGGCTGCCTCCGTTGTGACGATTGCTGCTGCATCATCCTCGGCGAAAACCGGCCAGGGTTCGAACCAATCGAAAGGCTGCGGTATTTCAGTCACCACACGCAGTCGATCCCCGGCTTCGCTGAACCGAAACGAGGCCTCTTTCGGATTGTCAGCCAGGTACCCCGGCACCACACCAGTCCCGCGGTAGCGCACATCCAGACCGTCGAATGCAAACTTATGCACCAAGGTTCGTTGCTCGTAGCTCGTCCCCGAGGCCATCTCGGTCAACGGCATGACCTCATACTGATAATCCTCGGCGGCCAGGTACAGGGCATTGGTTGAACTGTACAGCGTATTGGCCTCGCCGACAAAACAAGTAGTTTGCTGCGGATGCTCGGGGTCGGCCAGATCCACTGCGATCACCGCGATCATTGCCCCACTGCGCGGAGAATCAACATTCTCTACATAGCAACCGTCTACAACCATGGCGGTGTAATCGGCTTGGCCATCGACCCGATAGCCTGGAACAACACCTGTGGTGTTAGCATCGATTGCTGTGTCGCGACCGTCTGTATACACACTCGGCGGATAGTAACGCGTCATGAGGTACAGCGTGTTGTCGACGACCCGGCTATCGACTAGGCCACCCTGAAAGGTCAGCGTCTTGGTGAGCGCCGGGGCCGTTGGGTTGCTGACATCAGCGAAATAGACCGTGGTTTCTTGCTGCCACCAGTAGGCGACGTCATACCAATTATGCCAGGGATCGGCGCGGTCGGCACCCAGCATCACCAGCTCCGTTGCATTGTTCGGCAGATACAATCCGGACAACGCCACCGCCTTTTCACCTTGCCCCGGATCAAAACGGCCAATCGACTCGAGCTCGGTCACCGGATCGCCAATTGCCATGATACGCACTCGATCCCCGGCAAGCTCCGGTGGTGCGTTCGCGGTATCGCCACCTGGCAAGGGTTCGGCAATCGCCTCGCCGTCACTGCCAGCGCTTGCCGAGTCACCAGGCCCTTGCTCCGACGTAACGACGTCATCCACTGCAGTAATACTGACACAGTCGGCGCTATTCCCGGAGGAATCCGTTGCCGCACAGGGATCCTCGCGATCTGGATCATACAGCGCAATACCGATCTGGTCGTTTGCAGCGACGGCATCGACTTCGGCAACATCCGCAGCCGAATCACCTCCTTCCATGACAGCAGGGCGAGCAATGTCCATAGCATAAACGATCTGTTCGCGTTCAATGGCATAAATATACTTGCCATCGCTGCGAAAAATATCCGCCTCATCGACGCCAAACTCTTGGATATTGACATCGGATCGTTCGGCGCTGCTGACCTCGGACCCGGTTGCAGGGGCAGCTACCGCACCGTCCTCGGCAAAGCTCGGTGAACTGTCCATCTCGGCCGCCCCGCTATTGGCTAAATCGCCTTCACGGTCAAGGTCATCATCCGCGTAGATTGGTTCGTTGGCCTGCTGCAGGTAAATCGCCAATTCATCTAAACTCGCGAAGCGCAACGTGCGATTGGTTTCGACTGGATTTTCCGGCGCCGGCGGTGTGACCGGATCGTCATTGCCTGGATCGGTCGGCGCAACGGGATCGTTTTCGCCGGGATCAGCGGGTGTGACCGGTGAGGTTGGGTCGTTTTGGTCTGAATTCTCCTCGGCCTGGATCGGTGCAGACGTGTTACCACCGTCATCATGACTACAACCGGCGAGCAAAAACCATAAAAGAACAAAGCTAATCAGCCATAGCAAACGGGGCAAGCCGATTGGCCGATGGGTTGTTGTGGAAGCGTACTCGGCGTGATTCACCCGCCTCCGATGGGACACGATGACATTTCTCACAAGGATTGACTCCAAATCAGTGGAAAGTTGAAAAGCCTGCGCGTGGGATAATCTTCCCAAGCCAGCAATTGGGAAAATAGTACCAAACGGTGGGCATGTCAAGCCTGATCGGTATCGGACATCGACCACTCGCTAGAAGACCTTAGCGGCATGAGCAATCGGAAACGCCGCTCCAAACGATACGCGGTATCATCTAGCCGGGCTCATGGATCTAGCGGCTTCCGCCGGTGCCGGGAGCCGTTCTCGTTCGGCAGCCGCTGGGCAGTTTAAGCTCTTGTTTTGGCAGTAAACGTCGGATGGGTAGAGCACAGCGAAACCCATCATGAGCCCCGTAGGGTACGCATCGCGTGCCGTCTGGCGGGGGGAAGGTCACAAGCCCCAGGATTGCCGTGGGCTGTTTGGTGCTAGCTAGCCCGGGTACACATCGCATCGCGTTTAGTTTTACCCGGCCAATGGGAACAAACGTCCAAAGCAGATGGACTTCTCACCGATATGGCCAGAAAATGAATGTTTTTTACGAGTTTTACCGGATATTGCAACATCTACAAGATGAGCACGTCGAGTACGCGCTCATTGGCGGCGTGGCCGTTGCATTTTACACCACGCCTCGTTTCACCAAGGATATTGATTTTTTGGTCCGGGAAACGGCGCTATCGAAAGTTGAGCAGGCCCTCGCTCAAGAAGGCTATTTTCAGTCCATTAGCCCATGGACCTTCACCGACGCTAAACTTACGCTATATCGCTTCATGAAGATTAAGGATGACGATGAGATGATTGTTGATGTTCTCGTGTCCGGAGATCAGCGCCATGACCAGATCATTGTTGACGCCCTCGAAGCGGAATCCGATGCATTGGGCGTCGTGCGAGTAGCCTCCAAACTCGACCTTATCTGGCTCAAACAGCAACGCAATTCCAAACAAGACCAGGCCGACATAGAGA
>CAZWQC010000036.1:10229-13050 GCA_964635785.1 uncultured Ectothiorhodospiraceae bacterium | reverse complement strand
CTCGGGCGCGTCTTCGCCCGATTGATTCCGGCTCGGCGGCGTGTCGCCGCCGTCAATATCGAGCTATGCTTTCCGGAATTGTCTGCAAACGAGAAGCGACGGTTATTGCGCGAACACATGGATGCCGTTGGCATAGGCGCAATCGAGACTGCAGCGACATGGTGGGCAAGCGATGACTACTTGCGGCAATACTCGACGGTGTACGGTGCCGGGCATTTCGAGGAAGCACAAGCCCGCGGTCAGGGGATCATTCTGTTAACCGGCCATTTCACTTGCATGGAACTCGCATCGCACATGATGGGCATGCACTTTACTTTTAGTGCGATGTATCGCCCCCAGGCCGTGGCCGTATTCGATGCCTATATGCGCCGGGCGCGGACCGGTCGGCGAAATAATCGCGTGTTTGCACGCAATGACTTGCGGGCGATGCTGCGGAGTCTGCGTGACAATGACGGGGTATGGTATGCCGTGGATCAGGATTCACGCCGTAAAGACGCGATTTTCGTACCGTTTTTTGGGGTTCCAGCCGCGACAATCACGGCGACATCGCGTATTGCCAAGGCGAGCGGTGCGGCAGTCGTGCCATTTTTCCCGCGCCGTTTGCCCGGCAGTCAAGGTTACGAGGTTCATGTCTTGCCAGCCTTGGATGACTTTCCTAGTGGCGATGACTATGCCGATACTGCCCGAATCAGTGCTTTGCTGGAGCAGTATGTCCGGTGGGCACCGGAGCAGTACCTCTGGGTACATCGTCGGTTCAAGTCGCAGCCCGCAGGAGAACCCAACGTGTATACGCGGATACCTGCTTGGGTTTCGTCTTAGCGGCTGTCACGGCATCGCCAGTTCGCGACAACTTGATGCCACGAGCGTACCCAACCGAGACACGATCAAAGTTGCCGCAACGCTTGTGGCCTTAGCAAATGCACAGGTGGCGCAGCACTGAAGCAAACCTGGATCAACGCGTCGACCAGCGCCTGATTCCGCGCGCCTCGGCCGAATAGCCGATTGAGTACCGTCTCATTGAGAGCGAAACGTTGCGCAAAGCCCATCACCCGAAACAATAAGCGGAAATGTCGTTGCAGAGCGCGATCGTAAAGCCGCCTCGCCTGCCGATCCGGGAGTTGTTCGCGCATTGTGTGGACAAGACACTCCGCCGCTAGAAATCCGGATTCCAATGCATAGTCGATGCCCTCGCCGGTAAAGGGATTGACGAGTCCATGCGAGCGAACCAACCTTGCGCACGCGGACTCAAGCAATCGCCGCAGGTCTTCTCGCGCGGGAAAGCGGCCTTATCACAAGCAGGAGGACGGAAATGCCTTGCCTCGACAGTTCATGGGCCGCCGTGCTACCTGCCGGACCTGCACCAATGACGATAATGTCATACTGCGTTTGGATCGACCGATATTCCATAGTGACTCTTTTGCTTGCGAGCTCGTCTTAGCTGATACTAACTGGTTCAAAAATAAACCAAGACAGGTATTTCTAGAGCCCAGCTCTGCGGGGTTCTAGGACTAGACTGCTTCGCTTTGCTAACGACTGCATTGGTAACGACCCCAATATCTAAGGTAATTTTTCGGCATATCGCCGCAGCCAAGCCACCACTTCCTCCGCTGTATTGAAGTCCAACATCGCTTCCGCCAAATCTTCCAACTGCTCGGTCGTCAAGGTACCAATGTGGTGCTCAACGGTCCGATCGAGCGGAGCGAACCGGCGGCGCAACAACCGCTGCACGAGACCGAGAACTTCGTCGTGTCGCCCTTCCTGTCGCCCTTCCCCGAATGCTTGCTGATAGAACCGGGTTCTTTTCATATCCGTCTCCGGCAGGTGTAACATCGCTGCGATCTCCTCACGGGTTAACTCAGTAAACTTGTATAAAATCACTGTTTCTATCAGGTCCAGTAGCCGGGCTCGCTCAAGTGGTGGCCGGTTATGTGCAACCTGGAGCAGCTGCCGTGCTTCGCTGGCCGCACGCACTCGCTCCAAGACAATCAACCGTGCAAGCTGGACGCCCAGGGACAGGACATCCTCCGCGTCAATCAGATCATCCAAGTAAACTCGGTGCAACAGGCCGCTCGCAAATAACCCCGAAAACGGCACCGTACTGGCTGTCTCCGTCGCGCGATCCGGATACACGACAATACCCCACCAGGGTCGTTCGATCTGGTGACGGTGCAAATACAGAAAAATCGAGCTCAACCAGCGCCGGTAAAAGTCATTATCGGCGTAAAACTGTGCCTCGGTGAATACCAGCGGTGCATTCTCGTCTGTACAGTCTGGCCGCAGCACCCCGTCGATGCGCTGGGCCGTCTGCTTGAGTTCCTCGGCATGCATGGCGTATCGGCATTCTACCGGCGCAGGTATTCCGCGTAGATCAAAGGCCGTCTCCGGGCGCTCCTGAAACAACCGATAGAATAGCGGATCAGTCTGCACGATCGTCGCTACCATGGCATGTCGTCAGTACCATGCGATTCATCACTACGCCTCTTTAGAATGACTTTTGGCTGGGGTACACGCATGGTGTACCCTAATCGCAGAATATGACTTCAATGTCACGAAAGCTCCGCGCAAACGGAACCAAACATGATAACTAACCGCCGTTCTCATAAACCACTCTGGCAGCCGCTGGCTGAGCGCCTGATCGAACGCTTGTATCTTCCCTATGCCACTTTGCTACTGCTCGGTTACGTCTGCCTGGCCATCACCGGCTGGGTTGGCGAGGTGAAGATTACGCAAACACTGCAATCGGTCGCCTGGATCGACAACCGACAAACCGACTGGGAATTTGTCTCCGACCTCGGTTTGTATGTGTTCTACCTGATTTTCA
>CAZWQC010000036.1:8653-10219 GCA_964635785.1 uncultured Ectothiorhodospiraceae bacterium | reverse complement strand
TGGACGGCAGATCGTCTTGGCCTATTTGCTGGCACAGATCTTGGGGTCGATCGTGTTAGTCCGCTTGTTGAAAATATCGATCGGCCGAGGCCGCCCCGATAGCGCTGACCCGGGCATCTGGTATGGTTTTACCCTCGACGGGCAGTATCATGCCTTCCCCTCTGGTCATGCCGCCGACTGCGCGACCGGAGCGATATTCGCCGCACTGATTTTGCCAACCGTTTGGACACGGCTGCTCGCGGTATCTCTTGCGATCACCGTCGCTTTCGCCCGCGTCGCCGGCAACCGGCATTGGCCATTCGATGTGATCGCCGGCGCCTTGCTTGGCAGTAGTTGCGCCGTTCTGGTCTACCGATTTTGGTTGCACCATCGGCTGCGGGACTAATTCGGTTTTGGTTTGCCTTGCCCCTGGATCTCAAGGCAAACGAACCAGGGCAATACCTCCCTCATTGAACAGGATGTCACCCTGCGGCCAACGGTCGAGTTTATGCACGCGCGTCAACACAACCTCACCGGGCAGCGGATCCCGCCGCGGTGTGACGGCTTGCCGATAGACCGTAAAACTGGGCAAGTTGGCGCCCGCCATGACCACGGGCAGATCCAATTGCCGAGCCAGCAGCGCCGCTTCTCGCACTGGCTGCTGTTGCAATGCCCCAAGCCATGGTACGACCGCTTGCGTTAACACCGTGACTTGCAATGCACCGACTAAGAGCAAACCGCGCCAGGGCATCTGTTTGGAAAAACGCCACAGCACCAGGACCAGCCCAACCGCTCCCCAGGTCCAAATCCAGTAAGCCGAATTCGCCAATGCGTTGGACCGTGCCAACATCGCCGCGATATAGACGTCGTCTGTCACCACAGCCAGCCATTGCCCGATTGCTGGCAACCACGGTAACAGCAAGAGAACCAGTCCCGCCGGCCCAAATGCCAACCAGCGCGAAACGAGTGTTTCGCGATACCGCGCCATCAACAGGAACAAGGCCGTGGCACCGTACAATAAATAATGGGGTAATTGGGTACTGGAAAACGAGAAAAACAGGAAAACGAAGCCGAACCACAACCACAGGAATCGATCCAGCGGATCGGTCCATAACTTCAGCGCATGACTCAAGGTCCGCACGAACAATCCGGTAAACGGCAGCACGATCAAAAACACCACGGGAAAGTAATAGAGCACAGAACCACCGTGCTTTTCCATGGTCGCGGTGAAGCGGCCGACATTGTGTTCCAAGAAAAAGCCGTCGATGAAGGATTGGCCTTGAGCGAGGTATTCGAGCACGTACCAAGGCAGTGCCACGGCCATGAAGATGAACCAACTACGGACTTGCCAAGCGGCTCGCCAAGCATCCCGCCAACGCCCGGTCGAAACGAAGAACACGCCGCCCACCACCAAGGGAATCACGATCGCGACCGGTCCTTTGGTCAAAAAACCCAACCCCATCCACAACGCAACCCGATCAACCAGAACCCGCCTGGGCGTTTCCCAGAAACGATAAACATCGAGCAGGGTCAAGGTCAGCCAGAGGTTCAACAATGCGTCCGCGGTTGCCGCCCGACCGATCACCC
>CAZWQC010000036.1:2829-8643 GCA_964635785.1 uncultured Ectothiorhodospiraceae bacterium | reverse complement strand
TCATGAATGCGTTGATGGCCCGCAGCGACAACCTCACCCAACTGGCAACCGCAAACGCAAGCATCAATGCCGCAGCGAGTCCCGCTTCGTTGCCCATGCGCGGGCGCGCGAAGGAAAACAAGGCCAAGGCCCACAAACTTGCCGCCACCGCCGAGGGTAACCGAAAGCCCCATTCGTTAACCCCCACCAAGCTAACGCTTGCCGCTTGCAACCAATAGATCAGAATCGGTTTGTCAAAACGCAGCTCGCCATTGAGATAGGTTGTCACGAAATCACCACGGGCCAACATTTCGAAGGTCGCGGCACTAAACGCACCTTCGTCCAAGTCAAACAGTGGCGCTTGACCCAGCCCAAGGAAAAACGCGAGCCCCAAACCGAGCACAAGCCAGAGCCAAGTCAAATCCTGATCGATCCGTTCTTGCCCCGATTTTGCGTTCATTTCACTTCGTATCGCTTTTTGCAAAGGCAACCGCAGTCGCTTTGCCATACCAATCCGCATGCGCTTCCCCCGGCGGCCATTGCGTGCGAATCACATAGGACTTTCGTTGCCCAGATTCGAAGTACACGCGGGCCAGCAATTCCGCCAAAACACCGGTCGTCACCAATTGCAACGAGGCTATGACCAGCATCACCCCGACCAGGAGTAACGGACGGGTACCGATATCTTCGCCCAAAGCAAACTTGACAAACGCCAGATAGGTTAAGATCAAACCGCCAAGGCTGCCCATACCAACGCCGATCATGCCAAAGAAATGCCCCGGTCGCGCACGATAGCGAAGGAAGAACAAGACAGACAACAAATCGACGAGCACCGGGAGGATCCGGGACAATCCATATTTCGATTCGCCTTGTGTGCGCGGATGATGGATCACTTCCAATTCCTCGATCCGCGACGCCCGCGTCGTCGCCGCCACCCAGGCCGGAATGAAACGGTGCATCTGCCCGTACAACGCCACTTCACGCAACACCGACGCCCGGTAAACCTTCAACGAGCAACCGTAGTCATGCAAACGCACCCCAGTCAACCGGCCGATCAACCAATTTGCTACCCGAGATGGCAACTTGCGCCGCAATGCGGCATCCTGCCGTCGCTTGCGCCATCCTGCCACCATATCCAAGTCACGGGCAAGCAGATGCGTCACCATGCGAGGAATGTCCATCGGATCGTTTTGCATATCGCCGTCCAATGTTGCAACAATATCGCCTCGCGCCTGATCCAATCCGGCCTGCAGCGCCGCGGTTTGGCCATAGTTCCGGCTGAGTTCAAACACTCGGACATGGTTGCCATATTGCCGCGCGACGGCCGTCGCGCACGCATGGGAGGCATCGGTACTGCCGTCATCCACCAGCACCAATTCCCAAGGTTGAGTATAATCGGCCAGCGCCGCGTGAATCCGCTCCACCAACGGGGCGATGTTATCCTGTTCGTTGTAGACGGGAATGACCAACGATAGACGGTGCGAATCGTTTTGCTGACTCATGATGACTAATCCACTTAAGCGCAGACACAAAAGCGCTGATGATACCTCAAGCGAACGGGTTAGCCGCAATCATTCCCTCGCTCCTTGCCATTCGTCACTAAAACCACGGCAACCGCAATATTGAGCAAACCAACCCTTCGCTCACATGCGCTCGGCGCGGCTCTGCTCTTGCTCTACTTCGTCGGTTTGGAGTGGCTGTGGGGTTGGCGCGACCTCTTGGCGCCGCTGCAAGCCCTCTCTTTGGCCGGCATTTTCCTCACTCTGCTAGCCATTGGCAGCAGCTACATCGTGCGCGCTTGGCGAATCTACGATTACTTTCAAGCACAGATGACCGGCCGTTTTCTTCTGTGCGGCAAGCTGATGCTCTACCACAACTTCTTCAATAACCTCCTGCCAGCCCGCAGCGGCGAGCTCAGCTTCCCACTGCTGCTTGGCCGCTATTTCGGTGTGCCCTTCGAACGAGCCATCGTCGCATTGTTGTGGTTTCGCTTATTGGATCTGCATACCGTTCTGTCGCTTGGGGGGATAACCTGGCTGGTCTGGTCTGAGCCGCGGCTATGGCAGCTTGGGCTCGGCATTCCTTGGCTAATCTTGCCCCTGCTCGCCTGGCGGTTACTGCGGTGGCTACGCGGCCACAGCGTACGGTTCGTTACGGACCGCTGGGAAAAACGAATCGATGAATGCGTTCGCGGACTGCCAGAAAATATCCATGAACTGTGGCGCAGCTGGCTGTTGACTTGGGCGAACTGGGTTATAAAACTCGGCGTACTGGCTTGGCTCTTTCAGCAGTTTCAACCGATGCCGTCCACAACCGCCATGTTGGCGGCCGTGGCGGGAGAACTCACCGCGGTGTTACCGATTCACGCACCAGGGGGATTTGGAACGTACGAGGCAGGCGCAGCAATGACACTAATGGTCCACGGCTACAGCGGTGATGCCGTGATCGCGGCGGCGGTGAACGTTCATTTATTGCTATTCACCGCCGCGCTTCTGAGTGCACTGCTTGCACGGGTACTACCCATCCCCCAACAATCGGCTTGAAACCACCACCGACCCGCACTGACCGACACGATTTGGTATGAGAGCGGATTGATTGGCAACCGCTATGCGTGATGCTCGCTCCTGCACTGCCGACGGCGTGCGGCGTCCAGTCATATCTTGAGCACCTACACGCCAGGCGGCCGACACTTGGATCAGTTAACCGGAAATGCCGTCCAGCCTTCCAGCCAATTCCTGATGACGCCCGGGCGCACGGCGCCCAAATACGCGGCCGCTTCGTGCCAAAACTCAAATTCCGAGGCAGAAGTCCCGCCAGCAGTTGGCAAACGAGCCGCCCCTTGCAATGCTGGTGAATCGGCCGCTGGCGTGAAAGCAGCCGCAGAAAAGCCTGGATCCAACGGCCGATAAGCCAACTCTCTGAGTCCAGGGTTATCTCCCATTCGAATACCCCGCTCCGGCTGGGCAAACAGCTCGGCTTCCATCAAGCCACCATCGTCGTCACGCTCGTCGGCGAAGAATTGCCGCCCAGTCCGGCCAATCAGGTAAAACATCATGCTTCTAAAATCGAGTTCACCGGATTTCAATAACGAGGCAGTATCGACCCCTACCAAATTGACCACTTCGTACGGAAAGCCCATGATAATGAAATTGCGGAAGATTCCGCCGCTGCCTCGGCGCAACAACATCCCGCGTTCGTCACCCCCTTCGCGCGGACTCCCAATCATGGTGACATTATAGAATGTCGGCGCAGAACGAGGTTTCCCATTAGGCTCGGACTTCCAATTATCACCCTCGAAACCGTTGTCGGCTTTATCCGGGTGTTGTTGCACGACCAAGAATTGAACCCGACCGCGCCATCCCATATCCCAATCGAAGCTATCGTCCGCAGCGCCCGTCACCACGATATGGTGAAGATCCACGGTACCGCCAAAAACTTCGATGCCATCGTCCTTCCCTTTGTGGCTCTGCACATAGCGGATGATCGTATCGGTACCACAGCCACCCAACGTCAAACCGTTCAGTTCGTTGTTGGCGCCGATCTCAAATCCGGCAAATTCGATCCGCACGTACTCGAGCATACCGCAATTCGAGCGCGGATCGGTGCCACCAAAGTTACCGAACGGCTCTTCCGGCGGAATTCCTTCGATATGCGCCGAACCGCGATTGAGCGGAGCATTGCCGAGCAACACCAGGCCACCCCAGTCACCACGTTGGCGCGCACCAACCGGCTGCGCGCTCGTGAACACGATCGGCTGCTCCTTGGAACCACGTGCATAAATCGAGGCCTCACGCGTGACGATCAGCGCCGAACCCTGTTCACCCAAAATTCGGGTTCCCGCTTCGATCATCAGTCGCACGCCACTGTTGACGTAGACCAGTCCGTCCAGCCGATAAACCGTATTCGCCTTCCAAGTCGTGTCTTCAAGGATAACACCACGCACGACCTTGGTCCCACCGATGCCGAGCGCGCCGCCCTGCATCCACACGAAACCGATTGCGCCGCCTAGCACCAGCAGCAACATCAACGCAACAATATACCAACGCGAAGACGAGGACCGTGTCTCGCTTAAGGGATATCCGGTCGGTTTCACCTCACCGATCTGGCTTGGCCGTTCCGGTTGCGCCTTGCCCTCGAATGCCGGTAACCGCTGATCGCTGCGGGCGGCGGCACCCGGCGGATTCAGCAGTTGACCACCCATATTGAGTTGGTACGCTTGATGAGCAAGATCGCGAACCCCGGCATCGTCCGAAGACAACGCATACTCGATGGCTTCTTGGCGATAGGCCGCATCGTTCAAGAGCATGTTGAAGTGGACGTAACGACCACTTTGACTCGCAAGCACCTGCTTCAATCGCCACAAGCGATCAACAAGTTGCGAACGGCGATCATCATTAGCGTCAGTCATACAGCGCAGCTCCTTACGGTGCCGATCGATTGCCACTCGCCGGCACGTGGATGGATTCAACAAACCGAGCCATAGTGTGACGAATGCTATATGACACTGTCATTGCGGCGAGAAAAAAACCGGCCGCCAAACGACCTTTTCCACTCGATCGCGACGGCCTCATGCCTTGACGACGGCGAAGCCGAGCGTCTGCATGGCCCTAACCGCCGTCCTCATGCGCACAGGACATCGCGACACACTCGCTGTGCACGAACGTTTTACTCGACGAGTCGAGCCATGGGCAATGGATCGGTGAACCAAATGCCGATCAATCAATAGGCCAACACCGGTCCCAGCCACTGTTCCGCCTCCGCAAGTGTCATACCCTTGCGTTTGGCGTAGTCGGCGACTTGGTCTTGACCAATTTTGCCTAACCCGAAGTAGCGCGCGTCTGGATGGGAAAAATACCAACCGGACACGGCGGCGCTCGGCCACATGGCATAAGTCTCGGTCAGCGATAGCCCAATCCGTTGCGCTGGCGTCAACAACGACCACAACAACGCTTTCTCGGTGTGATCGGGACAGGCCGGGTAGCCCGGTGCCGGACGAATCCCCCGATATTCTTCGGCAATCAATGCGTCGTTAGGCAACGACTCCTCGGGGGCATAGCCCCACTCAACCTGACGTACCCGTTCATGGATACGCTCGGCGAGTGCTTCGGCCAACCGATCCGCCAAGGCTTTCAGCATGATCGCATCATAATCGTTGTTCTGCGCTTCGTAGCGCGCAACCCGATCGTCGATACCGATGCCCGCCGTCACCGCAAACGCGCCGAGATAATCCCTGACACCCGTTTGTTTGGGAGCGATGAAATCGGCCAAACAAAAATTACCTGGTCCACCTTGCCGGGCCATTTGCTGACGCAAATGATGTAGCGTCATGCGGACTGTCGTACGCGACTCGTCGGCGTAGATCTCGATATCGTCGTGGTTGACGCTGTTAGCCGGAAACAGTCCAATCAGCGCTCGCGCGGTCAACCAGCGTTCGGTAACGATCCGGGCCAACATGGCCTTGGCATCTTCGAACAACTTGCTCGCCTCTTCGCCCACCACCTCGTCGGTCAGGATTCGGGGATAGCGCCCGGCCAACTCCCAAGCTTGAAAGAACGGTGTCCAATCGATGCGGTCGGTCAATTCATCGAGCGCGACATCCACCACTTTGACACCGAGAAAACTCGGCACCGGCGGTGTATACCCCGACCAATCCAACGCCACTTTGTTCGCCCGCGCTTGCTCGATCGAAACTAACCGCCGCACCGTCGTTTTCGCTTCCCGTTCGGCGCACACTTGCGCATACTCCGACCGAAGCTCGGTCACAAAGGATTCTCGCAAGGTGGTCGACAACAACCGCCCGACGACACCCACCGCGCGCGACGCATCGGGAACATA
>CAZWQC010000036.1:0-2819 GCA_964635785.1 uncultured Ectothiorhodospiraceae bacterium | reverse complement strand
CACCGGTTGTTTGTATTCTGGCGCAATTTTCACGGCCGTATGCACCTTCGAGGTGGTTGCCCCACCGATCAACAACGGCAAGTTGAAACCCTGCCGTTGCATTTCCTTGCTGACATTGACCATCTCGTCGAGCGATGGCGTGATCAATCCCGACAAACCGATCATGTGGCAAGATTCCTTGCGCGCCGTTTCCAAAATTCTTTCGCAAGGGACCATGACACCGATATCGACCACCTCAAAGCCATTGCATTGCAACACCACCCCAACAATATTCTTGCCGATGTCATGCACATCGCCTTTGACTGTCGCCATCAGGATTTTGCCGGCACTCTCTCTGCCACCGCCGCGTTTCTCCGCTTCAATGAACGGGAACAGGTAAGCGGTCGCTTTTTTCATCACCCGCGCCGACTTCACCACCTGCGGCAGGAACATTTTACCTTCGCCGAACAAATCGCCGACCACATTCATGCCGGCCATCAATGGCCCTTCGATCACATCGATCGGCGCCTTGGCGTTGACTCTGGCCTCTTCCGTATCGACTTCGATGAAATCGGCGATTCCCTTGACCAGGGCGTATTCCAAGCGTTTATCAACCGGCCAACTGCGCCATTCAGCCGCCTCGATGGCTTTACTCTCCCCGCTACCACGATACGTTTGCGCAATGTCCAACAATCGCTCGGTCGCATCGTCGCGCCGATTGAGAATGACATCCTCGACCCGCTCGCGCAGCTCCTGCGGTATCTCGTCATACACCGCCAATTGCCCGGCATTGACGATGCCCATCGATAGACCGGCGCGAACGGCATGATAGAGGAACACTGCATGAATCGCTTCGCGCACCGGATTATTGCCCCGAAACGAAAAGGAAATGTTCGACACTCCACCGGAAACCTTTGCATACGGCAACGTCTGCCTGATGTCGCGCGTCGCCTCGATGAAATCAACACCATAATTATTGTGTTCCTCGATACCCGTGGCCACCGCAAAAATGTTTGGATCGAAAATAATGTCTTGTGCTGGGAAGCCGACCTGTTCGGTGAGGATACGATAGGCTCGGCGGCAAATTTCGACCTTGCGCGCCTGGGTATCGGCTTGGCCCTGCTCATCGAAGGCCATCACCACCGTCGCCGCACCATAGCGCCGAATCCGCTTGGCCTGCTCGACAAACGCGGCTTCCCCTTCTTTGAGGCTAATCGAATTGACAATTCCTTTACCCTGAATACATTTTAAGCCGGCTTCGATCACCTCCCATTTCGAAGAATCGATCATGACCGGCACCCGGGCAATATCCGGTTCGGCGGAAATCATATTCAGAAACCGCACCATGCACGCTTTCGCATCGAGTAGACCTTCGTCCATGTTCACGTCGATAATCTGAGCCCCGTTCTCGACTTGTTCCTTGGCCACCTCCTGCGCAGTCTCGAAGTCTTCGGCCTTGATCAGCCGCAAGAACTTTTTCGATCCCGTCACATTGGTCCGTTCCCCGATATTGACGAAAAGACTATCCTCACCGATGTTGTACGGCTCGAGCCCAGACAAACGGGTGGCCTCCTTGGGAATATCGACAACGGCCCGCGGTGCCAAACCCGCCACCGCCCGATGAATCGCCGCAATATGCGCAGGCGTTGTGCCACAGCACCCACCGACGATATTCACGTACCCTTGTGTCGCCCACTCCCGAATTTCCTCGGCCACTTCCTCCGGACCTTCGTCGTATTCGCCGAACTCGTTCGGCAAGCCCGCATTGGGGTGGGCGGAGACATGGGTCGTGGCGATTCGCGACAGCTCCTTGACATAGGGGCGCAAATCTTTTGGCCCGAGGGCACAATTCAAGCCAATCGAGATGGGTTCGGCATGCGCGACCGAATTCCAAAAGGCCTCGGTGGTTTGTCCGGTCAATGTCCGCCCGGATTGATCGGTGATCGTACCGGAGATCATGATCGGTCGGTTGACACCGAGGGCATCGAAGACCTCGTAGACCGCATAGATCGCTGCCTTGGCGTTCAACGTATCGAACACTGTCTCGATCAGCAACAAATCAACCCCACCTGCAAGCAAACCCCGCGTCGATTCCGCGTACGCCTCCCGCAAGGTATCGAAATCGATATTGCGTTTACCCGGATCGTTGACATCCGGAGAAATCGACGCCGTGCGATTGGTTGGCCCCAGCACGCCCGCCACCAACCGTGGCTTATCCGGTGTTTCCAGAGTTTTTCTCGAAGCCTCCTGTCGCGCCAGCCGGGCCGCTTCGACATTGAGTTCATAGCTCAAGGCTTCCATGTCGTAGTCGGCCATGGAGATGCGATTGGCGTTAAACGTATTGGTTTCGATAATATCCGCCCCGGCATCCAAATACGCGGCGTGAACACCGGCGATCTTGTCCGGTTGAGTCAGCACCAACAGATCATTGTTACCTTTCAAATCACTTGGCCAATCGGCAAAACGTTCGCCTCGGTAATCCTGTTCCGTTAGTTTCAATTTTTGGATCATGGTCCCCATCGCACCATCTAGGACCAGAATACGTTGGGCCAACATCGCTTCAACCAAATCAGGCTTTTGTTCAGACATCATTGCGATCACTTCACTTCAATTATCACCGAAAAACACAAGACCCTGCCGTCGAACGCCGATTCGGCAAGCCAAAGAACGACCGTGACGCACAGCCTGGATCAACCACGCGGGTCGAACGACGCATCAATCCAACGTGTGTCGTTTCCGAGTCCATCGATCGCTCGATCGGTTTGTACATGCATACAAACGGGCAAACAAGCCGGAACCGATGCGCTGGTAACGCCCCGTGACCACACGGTGATGGGCGA
>CAZWQC010000035.1:12440-13053 GCA_964635785.1 uncultured Ectothiorhodospiraceae bacterium | reverse complement strand
ACGGATTCACGCTGCGACAAAAAATCCGGATTTCCTACTAGCGCAATCGTGTTGCCCGTCCCGACCAATCGGTCTCGTAATACCGTATGACGTTGCCGCAACTCATACAATTTCTGCATAACGCGATCGTCGCTCTCACGATAAGCCAACAACACGCCCGAGGCATCGTATTTGCCCGCGATATGATGAATGGTGTGACGTTTTTTTAGAATTTCCTTGCGCATCGTCACCAATCGATCGAGCCAATGCAATGACAGTTGCGGCAAGGCAAAAATTCGCAGGGCCAACCCAGTGGGTGGCATATCCACCACGACGATGTCGTACCGCGGTCGGTCGTCACAGAACAGTTGTTCCAATGCGGTCAACGCCGCATACTCCTCCAACCCGGGCGCAAACCGCAACAACTTGAAATATCGCTCCATGTTCAGCACGCGAGTGTAACTATACACCTCACCTAGCAGGTTCGCGTTCGCCTCAAGATAATCTTGCGCAGTCCGTTCCAGGTCAATCTCCTGCAAAAACAGATCGGTATTCTCAAACGGCTTCGGCTGGTGCGTCAAGCGGCAACTGAAAATATCCCCAAGGTTGTGCGCCGGATCGAACGATGTCGCCA